>CAISYK010000549.1 GCA_903889605.1 uncultured Bacteroidota bacterium | reverse complement strand
TGTGTTTAAAAAATTCAGGAAAGATTATGCAATCAAAAACCTGTCGCTTTCAGCCTTTTTAAGCTATCACTGCTTTTTTAACATTTTTCTTTACTTCCTCAGTAAATGTTTTTGCTGGCTTAAATGCCGGAATATAGTGAGCAGGAATAATAATTGTTGTGTTTTTTGAAATATTACGCCCTGTTTTCTCTGCACGTTTTTTTACAATAAAACTTCCAAAACCTCTTAAATATACATTTTCGCCTTTCTCCATCGAATTTCTCACCGATTTCATAAATGCCTCTACACTAGCTTGTACGGCTAGTTTTTCTATTCCTGTTTTTTCAGCAATGTCGTTGATAATGTCTGCTTTTGTCATTCTTCTTAATCTCTTTAAAATCAAATAATTAATTCAATAAATTTTATTTTTCGGGTTGCAAAGATAGTATTTTAATATGTAAAATAAAATATAAAATAAAAATAGTGTCATACTGAGTTAAAAGTTAAATATTTAGAGTTAATATCTCCAGTCTCATATCTAAATACCAGCATCCAAAATACCCATATCTCAATACCCAAATCTAATATATTAAACAACAAACCCGCAGTTTCCATTCGTTTTTCGTAGATTTGTAAAAAAACAATAAGATGGCAAAAGAATTTAAACGCAGCGGCAGTAAAGATTTTAAGGATAAAAAAACGTTTGGCCCAAGAAAGGGAAAGGGTAAAAGCCCGGATAAAAAATCCACTTATGGCTCTTCAAGCGATGATTCCCGCTCGTTTGATGGATTTAAGCGTAGTAACGACCAGGACTTCAGAGAAAAGAAATCATTCGATTCCTCAAAAGAGAGGGAAAACAAGTCTGACAAAAAAAGGTCTTATGACCGTTCAGGAGATAACACTGAGCCGGATAAAGGGTTTAAACCTGACAATGACAAGGAGTTTAAGAATGATAAATCCTTTGAATTTAAAAAAGCCAGACCTAGTAAGAATGAGAACAAACCTTCTTTCGAACGTTTTAGAGATGATTCCCGTCCGTCTGATTTCGGGGGTTCAAAAAAACGCAGTGCCTCAGGTTTTGAAGAGTCCCGTAAAAAAGATTCTTCTAGTAAACCTGCATTTCGAAAAAAACGAGATGATGGTGATGAAAAGCCCGCTTTCAGAGGAAAAAGGGAAGAAAAACCGCACTCATTCAGTAAAAAACCATTTTCGGATAAACCCGCTTTTAAAAAAAGATATGATGCTGGTGATGAAAAGCCTTCTTTCGAAAGCAGAGAAGATGAAAAACCTAAATCATATAGTAAAAAAACATTTTCGGATAAGCCTGAATTTAAAAAAAGTCGTGAATACAGTGATGAGAAGCCTTCCTTTAAGGCCAAAGAAGACGAAAAACCTAAGTCATACATTAAGAAACCGTTTTCGGATAAGCCAGGATTTAAGAAAAGGAAGAATGAAACTGAAGAAAAGCCTTCTTTCAGAGATAGAGGAAATGCTGATCCAAAATCGTTCGGTAAAAAACCTTTTGGAGATAAACCTGTATTTGTAAGAAAAAGTGATGGGGTTAACCCCAATGATATGCTTGAAAGTGATTTTGAATATGGTGATGAAAAACCAAAATATACCAGCAGCAACGGAAGAGGTTTTAAAAAATCAGCACCATCTGACAAAAAAACATTTTCCGGCAAAAAATCTGCGTCAAAACCTCAGAGAGAAACGGACGACGGCCTGATACGGCTTAATAAATACCTTTCAAATGCTGGTATTTGCTCACGCAGAGAGGCTGACGCATTAATTTCTTCGGGCGTAGTTCAGGTGAACGGCAAAAATATTACTGAAATGGGGTATCGTGTAAAGCCCACCGATATTGTTAAATACGGCGGACAAACACTTAAAAAAGAACGATTGGTATATTTAATTCTAAACAAACCTAAAGATTATATTACGACAGCAGATGACCCTCAGGAACGCAGGACAGTTTTGGAATTAGTTCAGGGCGCATGCAAAGAACGCATTTATCCTGTCGGCCGTTTGGATAGAGCCACAACAGGATTGCTTATGTTTACCAATGACGGAGACCTTACAAAAAAATTAACCCATCCGCGATACGGTATCCGTAAAATATACCATGTAGAGCTTGATAAACCGCTGAAACGCGCTGATTTAGACAAAATTTCTGAAGGCATTGAACTGGAAGACGGCCCTATAAAAGTTGATGAAGTTACTTATGTCGGCGACAGTGCCGATAAAACGCAAGTAGGCGTAGAAATACATTCAGGTAAAAATAGAATTGTACGGAGAATTTTTGAACATATGGGTTATAATGTCCGTAAGCTTGACAGAGTTATGTTTGGCTCATTAACAAAAAAAGATTTACCTCGGGGCCGATGGAGAATTTTATCGGATGCTGAAGTAGGAATGCTTAAGATGATAAGTGCGGAGTAAACATTCCGCTTTTGTGATCAACAAATAATGTTGGCCGGGATTTATAATCCCGGCCAATTTAGTTTAAGGATTTCTAATCCTGCCCACTTTCATTTTATTCTAAAATCAGAATCACTTCCCCTCCTAATTTCTTCATTATTTCGTGCTGAACTTTATAAGTGTTCCTTATACTTATAATATCCTAAAATGAAAACATATCCGGAAAGCATTACAAATTATTGATTGCAAATCTACAGACACTTAGTTTGGAGTAACAAATTCCGACCAGCTGATCATTTTTTTCGGTTCAATTTTAAATAGAGAAAAAATTTATAAAATAAAGTTTCGAACGTGTATCTTTTTAAATTTTCTGCATTATTAGAGCAAATTCAGATTTAAAATTCAGAAGTTAAATCAGTAAATATCTAAAACTATAAACCATGAAAACACTATTATTCATAGCAGCACTTATCATAATAAGTACTGCTGCAATTTTTGGTCAGGCAAAAGGAAAAGCAAAAACAAAAGCAGAAGTTCTCTTTTGCAATACATCAAGCAAATACTCAAAATTTACTATGAAATATGCTGATTTAGGTAAATGCAATGAACTGCTGACAATTGATAAAAAATTAAAAATTAAAAAATTCAATTTAAGTTATAAGGATGGAAGCGGATTTGTTGATATGGGAAATACAGGAAGTAAATTTAATAAAGAGATTAGGGATTTTTTAAAAACATGTGAAGCCAGAAAAATAAATAGAATAATAATAGAAACAACTGCTTTTGATGGTGCTGCAGAAAAAAAATTATCAGTTCTTGATATAAGTTTTATCAAATGATTTAAAAATTAATGCCTTGCCTATCCATAAAAATATAATTTCTGTTTTTTTAAACAAAAACGCAGTTTAATAATCCGATAATAAAAACCAAGCAGCATGAAAAAAACAGCCATTTTAGTAATGTTTACAGCTTTAATTGCTTGTAACAAAAATTCAAATCCAGAAGCAAAAAACACCAAAGTACTTTGGGCGGAAAATGTTCAGTCGACAGTTCCATTAATATGGGATACGTTATGGGATCAAGCAGAATGGAATAATATTTATAAATACGATAAAGGGAAAATATTTACAACGATCAGAGATGCTGTATATTCAGGTAAATTGAAAGCTTATTTTGGTTACCCGGACGGTGAATTAACAATTAAAGAATTTTACAACATTCTTGTTCAATTGGATTCAACTAACGTAATGGAAGATATTAAAAATCCCGACACAATGAAAGTGGTAATAATTAAGAAGGAAATAACACCTGAAGATATCGTACAAATTAAATTTAATGAAAAAATTGAGTTGGATACTGCATCCTATATTCTAATTAAAAAAGTATCTTTTGTTACCTTTCTTACTAATAAATATGATGGAAATGGAGATCTTCTTGGTTTAAAATATTTATTTGATGTGAAGCTTAATGATTAATCAATAGGTATCTATGTTTAGACCGCACTATAAAAAGCCCTGAAAAATATTGTAAATACTTATATTCAAAAATTGATGCCGTATTTTCATATACAAAAGGTTAAAGAATAATACACTGTTTAGCCTCTTGAATGACTGAATATTTTTCTAATCGAACAAACCCGGCTGCTTTACAGGCATTCAGCACAATTTATATACCTATCCATGGACAAGTTCACACTCAAATAATGCTGCAAAATGTTTTTTTAATTTTTGTTTTACTTCTTCTTCATCTATTTTTCTGCCAAGTTCTTTTTCCATTGAAGTTACAGATTTATCAACAATACCGCATGGTATAATGTTTCCAAAATAACCTAAGTCTGTGTTTATATTGAATGCAAAGCCATGCATTGTAACCCACCGGCTTGCACGAACACCCATTGCGCAGATTTTTCTTGCCTTTGAAGGGTTTTCAGCATCCAGCCAAACGCCTGTTTCTCCAATGCTTCTGCCTGTGTCTATTCCGTATTCTGCCAATGTCAGGATTATAATTTCTTCGAGAAAGCGAAGGTATTTATGTATGTCAGTAAAAAAATTATCAAGATCCAAAATCGGGTAACCAACAATTTGTCCGGGACCATGATACGTGATGTCTCCGCCACGGTTTATTTTATAATATGATGCATTTTTTTGAATTAATTGCTGCTCGCTGATAAGCAGATGTTCCTTATTGCCGCTATTGCCGAGAGTATATACATGAGGATGCTCACATAAAAGCAAATAGTTGGGTGTCGGGATTTGACAGTCTGCTGGAATATTTCTATTGTTGATTTTGATTTGAACTATTTCATTAAATAGTTTTTCCTGGTAATCCCAAGCTTCTTTGAAGTCCGTCAGCCCTAAATCAATAAATATAACTTGCTGCATTTGTAGAAGCCGATCCCTTAACACCTCCCCGAAAGGGCGAGACAATATATAAGTTAGGCGAAGTTTACTAATTATTATTCTAAGTTTTCCATTTCTTATTAAGAAAAGAGCCTTTTCTTAATAAGAAATGGTATAATAAAAATATCCATTAAATTTTAGACAGCGCAGATTTCAAATGATTAATTACATTCACTTCCATTAAATCAGCACCCCGCATTTCACCTAATAAAACCGAAACCCAATCACCCAAATGGATGAAGTAAATTGCTTTTTCAATCGGGGAATTACCTTTCGAAAAAACTTCAGTGATGTGGCATGCATATTTTTTTATTACTTCTTTATTTATTTCAACCCTTGCAAGGTTGCGTGAATATTCATCAGTATCTATAAACATTACCACGGAAAGCGCATCATTTTTTTCAGTCCAGCCGACTAATTCGTTGTGATTCATTTCAGGAATTACCTGATGCCAGCACAATATTTTTGAGTTTTCATTTAACTGCTGACGAAAACGAATTGCAATACCTTCATTATAAGTTGTTGCATAAATTACAGGTATTTTACCGATTAATTTTTCAGCAATGCTGTTTGCTTCTGCAATTATATTATTCTCTTCGTCATCAATTAATTTTATTGATGCTTCAAGTTCAGACTTAAACTTTCCGCTTATGATTTTGAAAAAATGCAGAATAAAAAATAATTGAGTTAAAGAATAACCAAGGCAGGCGCGCGGCGGCATGCCTCCGGGTACAATAATATGATCAAAGTTTTTTACCCTTGAAATTTCTAAAACTGTTCCGCCTGAAGTTACACTAACGATTTTTGCATTTTTTTCGATAGCCAATTCCATGCAATTCAATGTTTCTTCAGTATTTCCCGAATATGAAGAGATAATCACCAAAGTATTCTCATTCACATAAGCAGGAATAAAATAGCCTTTTGTAACATTGATAGGAATCTTGGCACTGCCGGCAGCAAGTTCGCTGATTATACTTCCGCCGATTCCTGAACCGCCAAGCCCGCAAATTAATACGTTGGAAATTTTATTTTTAGATTCCGTTAATTTAGCATTGCTACCAATATTAATAGCTTCGGACAATTGTTTCGAAAAGTTTATTACATGTGTTTTCATAATTGCTTTTTTAGAAAATATTTTAAGATGCAAAAATAGTCTTTTTGGATAACATAAGTGCTTTCTAAATTCAAATGTCTGACAAAATCAACAGTGATCTTTGTCATTATTATTATCCTTTTAATGCACAGGTACTTTTATTACCCTCTGAAAAGTATTATTGCCAATCCTTAAAAAATATATTCCTTGTGCTAAACCAGAAATATCCATTGAAGTCTCTATTTTTCCTGAAACCTGCATTACAGGTTTATTAATAATTATTTTACCTTCCAAATTATATAATGCAGCATTCAAAATACCTGTCGGCATTAGATTAGAAGCCTTAATATTTAATTGATTTTCGGCCTGATAAGCACTAAAAAGCACTTCACTTTCGCCAATAGTTCCAATACCTGTAGATATACAAGGAGGAATTTGGAAAGAAAAAATACGTGTTTTTAGAGAATTGCCGCTTGCTGCGTACTGGTTTGTATGCCAAAAAGTAAGTCCGCCGTCTGCCGGGTCAACTGAAGTATGGGAGTAATCTCCCCATCGGTTACCATTGCCGGTATTTGCCGATAAACCAGAAACTGCAGTAGCCTCTGCAAGCGGCATTGTTCCGCTGGCATCACATTTTGTCCTTCCTGTAAAACGGATACCTGGATAAACGGATGCTGATGCTGACACAGAATAGGCTAATGCAATGCTTCCATTCATATCCATAGCAATAGAAGGATTCCATCTACTCACTCCATCAGAAGGTGAATATGTTCCCTGCTGAAAAATACTCCAGACGTTATTGGTAGTATCCTGCCTTAACTCATACCACCTTATTCCTGCAATACGTGTATTCCCGCTCCCTGTATTAACTGTGTTGCACATTACAGCGGAATTATAACTGTCCCACCGCATATATGGAATCCGATAGGAAAAGAAACCATCAAGAGCATCTAATTTAGACGACGTGCCTGGTTGGGAAATATCCATTAATGTACCTCCGGTAAAATATGAGTTGAATGCCTGCGGTGTCAATGTATTGTCAAGAGTTTGTGTTCCGCTATGGTTAGACCAATTGGCCGTTATCTTATAAATTTTTATTTTATCCTGATTACCTCCGCCCCAGTTGTCGTCGGTAAAATAAAAGAGATATTGCGGCGAACCATAAGGCGGCAAAAGGCCATCGGCAGTTAACGTTTGCGGACACCAAAAACCGCCGCCGCCTATTGGGTTTGCAATTGAAGGAATTACAATAAAACCGGCTGTTGGATCACCATTCAGCATTTTATTTCTTTCGTATACAGTAACTTTTTGATTGTCGCAGTTACACGTTTCATAATAACCATCTGACCAAATCGAATATTTAGGATAATCTGCAAAGTCCGCCGCGTCGGGCATAAACGTATACAAATAATAAGTCCCTGTTGGATCTGGGGTTGTTGAAACAGCCAATAAAAGTTCGTCGCAATTTCCATTGGGGGGATTTGATGTTTCAAACTCTGTCACAATCCACCTGTCTGCAAATTTATCATACATTACAACTGGATCTCCCTGATCAGAGCTGCCGGTAAAAAGAGCTGCCAAATCAAGAGGAGCTGTAAGTGCTGTACCGGTTTTATCGAAAACCTGGTAGTTGGAATTTACAGATTGTACAAAATGGTTTGGGCCAACAACTCCCGTGGGATCCAAAGGATACCAACCATCAATACTTGTCTGCCCATCAAAATTCTCTATAGTACTTAAAACTGCTTTGGTACCCTGTTCCCTTTGTGCGATAGGGTCTTCGCTAAAAGGGGCTGACGACAAGTGTTTTCTTGATAGGTTCCTCCTGGAATCATGGGCCTCATTATGTTTACCAATTTTTTTTTCAAGGGCAGGATGTTCTTTAGCTAACTCACGCAAAGGTTTGCTGATCTCAAAATGTCTGCACTGTTTAAAGTATGACCCGTCATTATTTCTGATTTCCAACTGAGAAAACGAAGGCAGTGCAATTATTATACTTAGAAAAAATATTATTTTTTTCATTACGGGTAATTTACATGTTTAAACAAAGCTATATTAAATTAACATAATTTCCTACGCATAACTTTAAAGGGGGATTTACCTTTACAATTGCAAAAATATTCCGATGAAAACTTATCTGATGTTTTATAAATATCGTTTCCCATTTTATCGTAAACAAATTCTTTATTGCCTTATATTTGCAAAAAAATAATACAAAACAATATGAGTATCGAATTAAACGAACAGGAAATATTAAGACGCAGTAAGCTGGAAGAGATAACAAAAATGGGTATAGATGCATACCCAGCAGAGCTGTTTGAAATAAATGCATCATCCAAAGATATTTTAGACAACTTTAGTCCTGAAAAGGCTGAAGAATATAAAAATATCAGTATTGCAGGCCGTATAATGAGCATTCGAGATATGGGCAAAGCATGCTTTGTAAATTTGCAGGATTCATCAGGCCGTATCCAGCTGTATATACGCCGTGACGACATTTGCCCGGGTGAAGACAAAACCGCATTTGATATATTGTTTAAAAAGCATACTGATATTGGTGATATTATTGGTGTTACCGGCTTTGTGTTTATAACAAAGGTTGGTGAAACATCTATTCATGTTACATCATTTAAAATGCTTAGTAAATCGCTGCGTCCTCTGCCGATTGTAAAACTTGATGAACATGGGAATGCGCATGATGAAGTTACAGATCCTGAATTTCGTTACCGCCAGCGTTATGTCGATTTAATTATAAATCCAAAAGTAAAAGATACATTTATTAAACGCACTAAAATGGTAAATACTATTCGTGATTTTTTAAATGGGTACGGAGCTTTAGAGGTGGATACCCCAGTATTGCAGGCGATTCCAGGCGGCGCAACAGCACGCCCATTTTTAACGCATCACAATACTTTAGATATGCCGATGTATCTGCGGATTGCAAATGAATTTTATTTAAAGCGTTTAATTGTCGGCGGATTTGATTGGGTTTATGAATTCAGCCGTAATTTTAGAAATGAAGGAATGGACAGGACTCACAACCCTGAATTTACAGTGTTAGAATGGTATACCGCATATAAAGATTATTTCTGGATGATGGGAATAACTGAAGTATTGCTTGAGAAAATAGCAATTGCACTGCATGGCACCACCTGTATACAAGTGGGAGATAATATAATTGATTTTAAAGCGCCCTTCAAACGTATTACAATTTATGATGCGATAAATGAAGCATTCATAGAGAATGGGAAAGCAGGATTTGCGGTTAACAGCGATATGAGTGAAGATGAACTTAGAGCTATTTGTTTAAAATTATATAAAGATGTAGATCCAAATATCGGTAAAGGGAAACTTGTTGATTTATTATTTGGAAATGAAGCGGAACCTAATTTTATCCAACCAACCTTTATTACAGATTATCCTATCGAAATGAGTCCGCTTACAAAGAAACACCGCAGCAAAAAGGGATTAGTAGAGCGTTTTGAGCTTATGGTAAACGGTAAAGAATTAGCAAATGCTTATTCGGAATTAAATGATCCAATAGAACAGCGTGAGCGATTTGAGGAACAAGTAAAATTGATGGAGCGAGGTGATGACGAAGCGATGTTCATTGATCATGATTTTTTAAGAGCTTTAGAATATGGAATGCCGCCTACATCAGGAATCGGCATTGGAATAGATCGTTTAGCAATGATCATGACCAACTCTCATTCAATACAGGATGTATTATTTTTTCCGCAAATGCGGCAAGAGGTTAAGTCAGTGCAGAAGGAGACACAGCCTGAGACAGTTAATAAAAGTCAAGATTCAGAGGAAGTTCAAAAAGTATTGGAAATATTACAAAAAGAAAATTCTGCATTTCCCCTTGGCAGAATGACTATCGCTGACATTGCTGAAAAACTTGGAGATGCCGGCATTTCAAAAACGAAAATTGAAAAAGTTTTAAGAGAGCTAACAGAGAACAAACGTGTTGTGAGAAACGAAAAGTATTTTTCAATAGAAAATAACTAAATTAATGGAACCAATAAAAATTACAGGCGAAGGAAAACGTGGTGCTGGACAAGTTGAGACTGGTGAAAAAACAACAAAGAACGTAATCACAAAATAATTGATGCATTTAATTAAGAGGCTGTGTTTATACTACAGCCTCTTTTTTTTAGCTTCGTAATTACTTATTCTTTCTATTTGCTTTATGTATTTTTGATACATTATATGGAAAAAATCAAGCAGTATAAATTCTACATAGCATTTTTGTTAATTGCTGTTTTGGCTTATTGGCAGGTTGTTTTTTTTATACACCCGGTTAAATATGATATGATTGATTGCTATCTCCCATGGCGGTTTCATGTTGGTGAATGTTTACAATCCGGCAAATTTCCTTTCTGGAATCCATACCAAGATCTTGGTTACCCTATTCATGCTGACCCATCAAGCGGTACATGGTATCCTTTCGTTTGGATAATAGGTTATTTCTGGGGCTATAATATATATACAATTGGGCTGGAACTTTGGCTGCATGTATTTATTGCCGCGATAGGCATTTACAAATTAGCAAAGACTTTAAAATTAAGTGATGATACTGCATTTATTGCCGGAGTTTGTTATATGCTTTGCGGAATTTTCATTGGTAATGCACAGCATGTTACATATATTATCAGCGCCTGCTGGCTGCCTTTTATACTAAACTATTATATAAAAATAGGGCAGGAGAATTCTTATTTAAATAGTATTAAAGCGTCAGTCCCGCTTTTCATGCTGATTACAGGAGGCTATCCGGCTATTACAATTATTTTATTTTACCTGTTGATGATATTTTTCTTTTACTACTGCATTAAATTTTGGGCAGACCAGAAGAAAACTGAATTATTGAAATTTTTGGCACGAAATGCATTATTTTTTATTGGGACAATATTGTTAAGCGCAGGCATTTTACTTTCTGTTTATGAAGTAAGCCCTTATCTTTCGCGAACCAGCAGCTTTACCCTCGAAAGTGCCATGTTTTGTCCATTTTCACCCCAATCTTCCATTTCGTTTTTACTGCCTTTTGCGACAACAAATTTCACTGATTATTTTTCCACTGACATTTCAATGAGTAATGCCTATTTTGGAATTTTGATGTTTTTGTTTTTTGTTTTGGGTGTCTTCTTAAAAAAACCTTTTCAATATAAAATTTTATTAGGTTTTGCTTTGTTCAGTCTTGCGGCAGCATTCGGCAGCTATCTTCCGGTAAGGGGATTTTTATTCAACTATATTCCGATGATGAATATCTTTCGTTTTCCCAGTGTATTCAGACTATTTGTGATAATTGGATTTTTGTTTACAGGCGCATATTGGCTTGAAAATTTCATGCAGAATGATTTTGATAAAAACAGAAAAAAATTAAAATCGGCCGTCATTGTCTTGCTTGCACTCCTTGTTATTGCAATTCTGGCTGAAAGGTTAACAGGATACCTGGCAATAATGCATTTTGTAAAAAACGATTTGTTCAGTTTCGCTAAAACCTCTACCTTATCGCAGCATATTGTTTTTCAGGCGATTGTTCAAATTTTCATAGTGAGTCTGTTTTTAATAATCGTATGGAAAATAAAGGATAAGATCAAATTTATAAAATACACAGAAGCAATTATTATTTTCGAAATAATATTTAACGCTCAGTTGAATGAGCCCTATACTGCCTATTATGCGGAGTTTTCTGCAAAAGAAGCAAATAATCATATTAAAAAGTTTCCTCATGGTTTCCCTCAGCTTCCTGACATTGCTGTAGCAGATGTTAATCCTAAAGAATTGTATTTTGGTCCGTTTTGGAAAAATGTAAATATTTTCCAGAAACAAATTTCTGCGGATGGTTTTAATTCCTTTGCTTTTTCTGGACATGAATTTTTCAGGGATCAAACCCCTCAGCTTTTTAATAACATCATAAAAAATAAAGTTGTTTTTTTATCGGATAAAAT
>CAISYK010000548.1 GCA_903889605.1 uncultured Bacteroidota bacterium | reverse complement strand
GTAAAATTGGTCACGGCAAAATGTGCTGACTTCGTGCCACCTGCGGTATCTTTCAATTGGGCCAAATACATAACCTTTGGAAAATAGTGCGGTAAGAACCTTTTCCAATAAGGCTTCATCTGAAGCAATTTTGATACAAAAATGTTTCACGTTTCGGGTGGTTGATGACTAAATTCCGCTTTTAATTTGGCTATTCCTTCAACACTCATTGAGTAGTTATTACAAATCCGTTTGAAATGATTCGGGTCTAACAGAATTTTTTTGCCACGGTTGGGATTACAACAATAAAGGCCCATCACGTTTTCCCATCGCCAACACACTTTGGCGACTTGCGCTGGGTCATAGAGAGCGTAAAGAACATGGTCTTTGTCACGTTCATCGTAGTCAGGGTGCCCTTCGGAAAAATCTCGACTGAATTGCCCCATTCCCCGATATGTGGATAACACAATATAATGTGTGTCTTCGCCTTCGGATAACACGGTGTAACCCATCTTGTATTTTGGAATGTAATCGCCAGCTGCCATAATTTACCAATTGTTTTGTTTTACTAATTCAACCACTTCTCTTAAGTCGAGTTTGAGTTTTAGAAAAATCATCGTAAAATCATAAAAATCACGGTAACGAATCCGATCATTCATGGCTCTTATCTTTTCAGCGGCAATTTCTCTTATATCCATTACCCTTACTTTAGTTTTTATTCCATATTCATTCAGATAATCCAAATCCTTTGGTGGTAAAATAACATTTTGTAAAAAATCTACCTCTACCTTTAGGGAGTTTGGCTGACCAAGTGGTCCAGTAAATAACAATCGCTCAATTTTAATTGTAGCGGAAGAAATATAATCTTTTTTAACAGTTAAAAAATCTGGTTGCTCCAATACCGTTTTTATTTCATCTAAAGTGATAGGAAAACGATCAGCGGAAAAATCTAAATCTTCCGAAAAACGCAATTGAGGGAGATAAACATGGTGTAGAGCGGTCCCTCCTTTAAAAATTAACTTCTCTCGTAAGGGTGAGTCATAAATAATCTTAGATACCAGCGCTAAAAAATAATCCTTCTCTGCCACTGCCAGAGGGTATTTAAGTTTCTTATTTACCAACAATAAAGCTGATTTATCTAATAATTCTATCATCATAATATATACGCCACTTGGCATTAAACAATTTAGAATCGGCAGTAAAATATGAGCTACCACGATTACCTTTTATAATATTAAAAACTTGTTCTGAATTTAAATTAAGAGCATCTAAAATGAAGCCAATTTTACGAAGTATAGTAAAACCAGAGCGGACAGCATAAGTTTGCAATTTATTTAGATCAAGCTCTAAATGATGGTCTCTTATTTTTTCAAAAACCAAACTCGCCGAGCCAAAACTAGCATCCAAATAAAGGTAATCAATAAGGGCTTTTTCAGCCTCAGCAATTTTAATTATTTTACCCCCTTCTCTTTTTTCAATAAAACCAAAGTACATATCTTTTTTTACTTTAGAGAAATTATAGATATGATTATCAAAATTATACTTTTTACTATTTTTAACCGTGATACTAGTAATTGTCTTATCATATTGATCAAACATTTGATGATAATTTAGGGCATGAGATAAAGTAATGTAAGATTCACTGACTAAAGAATTGGCAATGACATAAAGAGAGATATCGTTTTGTGACCGAGCAGACAAACTATCTACAATTAAATACAACCCTTGCTTTATTCTTCTTAACCAGCCGGCATTGACCAACTGATTTATCCTATTATGAGCAGAATTATCGGTATATAATTCATTAAAAATAGCTGCTAAATTGTGAATACTCAAAATCCGACCATATTGAATAATGGCCTTTTCTATTAGTTTTGCGTCTTTTTCTGATAAAATTGTATTTTTCATATGTAGCTATACATCATATATGGTGTATAGCTAGTATTAGTATATACAAAGAGGATAAATAATGCAATACCTATACCAGCCAAATCTACCCAAAAATGTTGTAATCTACACATTAATCATCTATAACTACATATTCTATGCTGTAATTTTTCACCAAACTACAAATACAGGGCGACTGCGAAACAGTCGCCCTGATCTAGTGTATATACCCTTAACCCAACTAGCAACATTAGCAGCTTGATTTTTATACATAGAGGTATATACTGTAACTACTAAACGTGAAAGGCATCCTATATGGGTGCCTTTTGTTTAATTTTTATTTTATTAACAACAAAACCATTTGTAATATAATTTCTAAGAGTCACCGTGGCCCATTTTCTGAAATAAATAGCCTTTTTTGAATTAACCCTGTACCCAACAGCCAAAATCACATCCAAATTATATGTCGATACTTTGTATGTTTTACCATCAGATGCAGTATGTGCAAAAATTGCACATACTG
>CAISYK010000547.1 GCA_903889605.1 uncultured Bacteroidota bacterium | reverse complement strand
GGTAATACCGGAAACTCCGGTGCTGCAGGTTCTACAGGCTCAACAAGTAATACAGGAGCAACCGGTAATACCGGAAACTCCGGTGCTACAGGAGCAACAGGCGATACCGGAAACTCTGGTTCTACAGGTTCAACAAGTAATACAGGAGCAACAGGTGATACCGGAAACTCCGGTGCTACAGGCTCTACAAGTAATACAGGAGTAACTGGTGATACAGGAGCAACAGGCGATACCGGAAACTCTGGTTCTACAGGTTCAACAAGTAATACAGGAGCAACAGGCGATACCGGAAACTCTGGTTCTACAGGCTCAACAAGTAATACAGGAGTAACTGGTGATACAGGAGCAACAGGCGACACCGGAAGCTCTGGTTCTACAGGCTCAACAAGTAATACAGGAGTAACTGGTGATACCGGAAGCTCCGGCTCAACAGGTGATACAGGAAGCACTGGGCTTACAGGTAAAACCGGAACTTCTGGTTCAACAGGCAGTACAGGAAGTTCTGGTTCAACTGGTGCAACAGGTGCTGACGGCGCTTTAAATGCATGGTCGCTCCTTGGCAATGCGGGTACCAGTGCCGGCACTAATTTTATAGGTACTACTGATAATCAAAATGTTGTTTTTAAGCGAAATAATACACAAGCAGGTTTGCTTGATGGTACTCTTGGAAATACATCATGGGGGATTTATGCGTTAAATCCGGCAACTTCTGGAAATGCCAATACTGCAAATGGTTTAAGAGCTCTTTTCTCCAATACCACCGGAGGCTACAATACCGCCAATGGCGTTGAAGCTCTTAACTCCAATCTCACAGGAGTCCAAAATACTGCCAATGGATATGATGCGCTTTATTTCAACACTGACGGAGTCTGCAATACTGCCAATGGCACTGCTTCACTTTTATTCAATACCTTAGGAGTCTATAACACAGCCGTTGGTTATGCTGCACTTCGCAGCAATACAACTGGAAACCGCAATACGGCCATTGGAACAACTGCGCTTTTTGCAAACACCGTAGGGAATTACAATACCGCAATAGGTTATAGTGCTGATGTATTATCAAATAATTTGGTCAATGCCACAGCAATAGGCTATAATGCCAAAGTAGGCACAAGTAACTCAATAGTGCTTGGCGGAACAGGCGCGGATGCAGTAAATGTAGGTATAGGAACTACTTCCCCTGCGCAGGCATTGCATATTGTTGGCACCGCAAGGGTGAGCACACTTATAAGCGGCGGATCAGGTGCAATAGTAAAATCTAATTCTTCTGGAGATTTGTCTATTACCAATTTTACGGGAAATGCTTCAGATGTACTATTAGGAAATGGAACTTTTGGCACGCTTCCAATAGGTACAACAGGCTCGAGCGGTTCTGCCGGCTCAACTGGTTTTAATGGCAGCACAGGAACTACTGGTGCTATAGGCTATACAGGTGCAAGCGGCTCAACTGGTGCAACTGGTGCTGATGGAGCTTTAAATGCCTGGGCACTACTTGGCAATGCAGGCACTGTAAACGGAACCAACTTTATCGGCACTATTGATAATATTCCTCTTAATTTCAGGGTGTTTAACAACAAAGCAGGCAGGATAGATGCGAACGGTCTGACTTTTCTTGGTTATCAGGCAGGAAATAGCAATACTGGAATTTATAATACCGGAATAGGCTATCAGGCGCTTTATACCAACATCACAGGAAATTGGAATACTGCCGTAGGAATGACAGCTCTTTATTCCAATACCATTGGAAGCGACAATACTGCTGTAGGACTTGAGGCTCTTTACGCAAACACAAAAGGAAGTTACAATACTGCATACGGAAATGGCGCCCTTAGGGAGAACACCGTAGCAGGCCAAAACACTGCAATAGGAAATCAGGCATTATTTAGCCAGTCATACAGCAATGGCGGCACCGCCTGGAACACGGATAACGTGGCTTTAGGTACAAATGCGCTTTATTACAACCAGCCAACATCAAACTCAAATGGTTCTATGAATACTGCTGTTGGCGATTATGCGCTTTTTTCCAACACCACAGGAGCAGTCAATTCAGCAATTGGCTTGTCAGCGCTTAGGTTAAACACTACAGGAACCAACAATACGGCTCTTGGGTCATATTCACTGTACAATAATACGATAGGGAATTACAATACCGCAATAGGTTTTAGTGCCGATGTTTTATCAAATAATTTGGTCAATGCTACAGCAATTGGCTATAATGCTAAAGTAGGTACAAGTAACTCAATAGTGCTTGGCGGAACAGGCGCGGATGCAGTAAATGTAGGTATAGGAACTACTGCCCCTGCGCAGGCATTACATATTGTTGGTACCGCAAGGGTGAGCACACTTATAAGCGGCGAATCAGGTGCAATAGTAAAATCTAATTCTTCTGGAGATTTGTCTATTATCAATTTTACGGGAAATGCTTCAGATGTGCTGTTAGGAAATGGAACTTTTGGCACGCTTTCTATAGGTACAACAGGTTCGAGCGGTTCTACCGGCTCAACTGGTTTTAATGGCAGCACAGGAACTACTGGTGTTATAGGTTCAACAGGCAGTACAGGAAGTTGTGGTTTAACAGGTGCAACCGGTGCTGCTGGTGCTTCAACAGGCGGCACCGGAAGTACAGGTGCAACAGGCAGTTATGGTTCAACAGGTGCAACAGGTGCTGACGGCGCTTTAAATGCATGGGCGCTCATTGGCAATACAGGTACTGTGGACGGAACCAACTTTATCGGAACTACCGATAATATACCTTTTAACATAAGGGTAAATAATGAAAAAGCAGGAAGAATAGATCCTGATTTGGCGAATTCATTCTTTGGATACCAAGCCGGTAATTCCAATACTACCGGAAATAATAATACCGCTAACGGTTTTCAGGCACTTTTTAGAAACACATCAGGAATCCAAAATACTGCTTTTGGGCCAGGGGCACTTTATGGCAACACCACTGGATATAACAATGCAGCTATTGGATATCAGGCTTTAAATTCCAACACAACAGGAACCGAAAATACAGCTAATGGTACTGTTGCACTTTTTTCCAATACTGTAGGAAGCAAAAATTCTGCCAATGGAAACGGGGCTCTATATTCCAACACAATAGGAATAGATAATACAGCAAATGGTTACGTAGCACTTTACTTTAATACCGAAGGAAGTTACAACACAGCCAACGGTCTTCAGGCACTTTATTCAAACACCACTGGACAGCAAAACACTGCCGCAGGTAATAGTGCACTATTATCCAATACCGTAGGTGAAAACAATACTGCCGATGGAAGGGCAGCTCTTGCCTTAAACACTACTGGTTCAAACAATACCGCAAATGGTACTAACGCCCTATTAACCAATACCACAGGAAATAACAATACTGCATTTGGTTATGGTGCCGATGTATCAACTGATAATTTAAGTAATACAACTGCAATAGGTTACAACGCCAAAGTAGCCACCAGCAATTCATTAGTGCTTGGCGGAACTGGGGCTGATGGAGTAAATGTGGGTGTAGGAACAGCTTCACCGTCTGCTTCAGCTTTACTGGATTTAACTGCAAGCGATAAGGGGCTTCTTATACCACGTGTAGCTTTAACAGGCTCCGCAGATGCGACCACCATTGCATCAGGCAATGTAACCAGCTTGTTAGTGTATAACACAGCAGCTGCAGGCGATGTATTGCCGGGTTATTATTATTGGGATGGAACTAAATGGGCTCCAATGGGAGGCTCAGGCGCAAGCGGTTGGAGCCTTACTGGCAATGCAGGAACCACAGCAGGTACAAATTTTATAGGAACTACTGATAACATCAATGTTGTTTTTAAAAGAAATAATGTTCAAGCTGGTTTACTTACTAATACTGGCGTGAGTAATACTTCGTGGGGATTGTCTGCGCTTAATCCTTCTACTACCGGTACCTACAATACTGCTGTCGGTGATAGAGCTCTTACTTATAATCAGCTTGGCAGTCAGAACACAGCTATAGGAGCAACTGCACTTTTTTCTAATACTTCAGGTAACTCGAATACTGCCATAGGAGCATCGGCGCTTGCTGGAAACAGTGGTGGTCATAATAATACCGCAATTGGGTCGGCTGCACTTTCAAACAACACTATAGGCTATGACAATACCGCCAATGGTCTAATGTCACTTCTAAACAATGTCGATGGAAACTATAATATAGCCATTGGCCGTAATACACTGTTAAATAATACCAATGGAAGCAGCAATACAGTAATAGGAACATACGCATTAAATACTAATACCACTGGGAGCAACAATACTGCAGTTGGTTTTAATGCCGATGTATTATCGGCTAATCTGATCAATGCCACGGCAATTGGCTATAATGCCAAAGTTGCTACAAGCAGCTCATTAGTGCTTGGCGGAACGGGTGCAGATGGCGTAAATGTGGGCATAGGAACAACCTCTCCGAATGCTTCTGCATTGCTTGATTTAGCTGCAACCGATAAGGGCATTCTTATCCCCCGTGTGGCTTTAACAGACCTCGCAGATGCCACCACTATTACATCCGGTAACGTTACTAGTTTGTTAGTGTATAACACCACAGCTGCAGGCACACCGCCAAATGATGTAATACCCGGTTATTATTACTGGGACGGAGCTAAATGGATTTCCCTCAGCGGAGGTACAGGTGGAGGTGGTTGGAGTATCCTTGGCGATGCCGGTACTGTTGACGGCACCAACTTTATAGGAACTGCAGACAATGTTCCATTTAACATAAGAGTGAATAATGAAAAAGCCGGAAGAATTGATGCAGACTTGGCGAATGTATTCTTGGGATATCAGGCTGGTAATTCCAATACTTCGGGTAATGCAAATAGTGCTAACGGTTTTCAGTCGCTTTATTCCAATACCACAGGCTACGAAAATACCGCCAATGGTAATCAGTCGCTTTATTCCAATACCACAGGCTACGATAATACCGCCAATGGTAACATGGCACTTTATTCCAACACAACAGGCCTATACAATACCGCAAGCGGTTTTCAGTCACTAGTCGCCAACACTGCAGGATCCCAGAATACTGCAAGCGGCGTTTTTTCTCTAGCAAACAACTCTGGGGATGGCAATACCGCGACAGGATATAATGCAATGACAAATAATTTAACAGGGTATGATAATACCGCTGCCGGACGCGGAGCGCTTATTAATAACACATTAGGATACCAAAATACCGCTATTGGTACTTCTACCCTTAATGGTAACGTCACTGGAAATAATAATACTGCAATTGGAAATGGTGCTGATGTATCATCTGATAATTTAAACAATGCCACGGCAATAGGCTATAATGCCAAAGTAGGTACAAGCAGCTCAATAGTCCTTGGCGGAACAGGGGCAGATGCCATAAATGTGGGTATTGGAACAACTACACCAAATGCTTCGGCATTGCTGGATTTAACTGCAAGCGATAAGGGTGTTCTTATCCCGCAGGTTGCTTTAACTGGCAGCGATGATGCAACTTCTATTGCAAATGGCAACGTAACCAGTTTGTTAGTTTATAATACAACAGCCGCTGGCACACCGCCAAACGATGTAGTGCCTGGGTATTATTATTGGAATGGAACTCAATGGGTTACTATGGGCGGAGGGCCAGGAGCCAGCGGTTGGAGCCTTACCGGCAATGCCGGCACAGTTGACGGCACTAGTTTTATCGGCACTACCGATAATATACCTTTTAACATAAGAGTGAATAATGAAAAAGCCGGAAGAATTGACCCTGATTTAGCTAATGCATTTTTTGGATACCAGGCGGGAAATTCCAATACCACAGGCTACGAAAATACCACCGTTGGCACTCAGGCTCTTTATTCAAATACTACAGGTGCAAACAATACGGTCAATGGAGGTTATGCACTTTACTACAATACTACCGGATCCGAAAATACCGCTAATGGAGCAGAGGCGCTTTACAATAATGTCAACGGAAATTCTAATACAGCTACAGGATATGTGTCACTGTTTAGTAATACGGAAGGCTACGGCAATACTGCTGATGGTCAGCAAGCGCTTTATCTAAATACATCAGGATGGTTCAATACTGCAACTGGCGGATCTGCACTTTATTCAAACACCACAGGATACGAGAATACTGCATCTGGTGCTCAGGCTCTTTATTCCAACACAGAAGGGCATGGAAATATTGCAGTTGGCATGACCGCACTTTATGAGAATACCACAGGAAACTACAATGTTGCAACCGGATACCAAGCGCTCTTTCACAGCAACGGATTCGATAATGCCGCCTATGGTACTGAGGCGCTTAGTTTTAATACCGGCGGATACCAAAATACCGCCAATGGCAGTTATTCTCTTATTTCCAACACAACTGGAAGTAACAATACCGCCAATGGCTCTTCGGCACTGGCTTCCAACACAACTGGAAGTAATAATACCGCAATTGGTTATGGTGCCGATGTCTCATCAGATGATCTAACCAATGCCACAGCAATAGGCTATAACGCCAAAGTAGGCACAAGCAACTCAATAGTCCTTGGCGGAACTGGCGGAGACGCTGTAAATGTAGGTATAGGAACAACTACACCAAATGCTTCGGCTTTGCTGGATTTAACTGCAAGCGATAAGGGTGTACTTATCCCGCAGGTTGCTTTAACTGGCAGCGATGATGCAACCACTATTACAAATGGCAATGTAACCAGTTTGTTGGTTTATAATACCGCAGCTGCTGGCACACCGCCAAACGATGTAATGCCGGGGTATTATTATTGGAATGGATCTGACTGGGTTACCATGGGCGGAGGAGCAGGAGCGAGCGGTTGGAGCCTTACAGGCAATGCCGGCACTGCAGATGGTTCCAGTTTTATTGGCACTACCGATTATATACCATTTAACATAAGGGTAAATAATCAAAAAGCAGGAAGAATTGACCCTGATTTAATTAATACTTTTTTTGGATACCAGGCGGGAAATTCAAACACTACCGGAAGTTTAAATACCGCAAACGGTCAAGAGGCACTCTATTCCAACACTGAAGGATACGCTAACGTCGCCGTAGGATATCAGGTACTAAAGACAAATACCACAGGTGTCTCCAACACTGCAATTGGTTATCAATCGCTTTGGTCTAACACCACAGGAAACGAGAATACCGCCACTGGTATTTCATCACTATATTCCAACACCACAGGATACGCCAATACCGCCAACGGTGCTGATGCCCTTCATTCCAATACCACAGGATACTTTAACACAGCATTTGGTTATGGTGCACTATTTGCCAATACTGAAGGGCAAGAGAATACAGCCACCGGTGAATATGCACTTATGAATAACACCACTGGATCCGACAATACCGCCAATGGCGCTAAAGCACTTTATTCCAACACCACAGGATCCGACAATACCGCCAATGGTGACGCTGCACTTTATAACAACACTGAAGGATACGAAAATACGGCAACCGGCATTTCTGCACTTTATTATAATACCATTGGATACAGCAACACCGCCACTGGAGTTGGTGCATTAAATGCAAACACCGAGGGATTCTTTAATACAGCTAATGGTGAAAGAGCACTATATTTTAATACTACAGGAACTGAAAATACTGCCGTTGGTCGTAGGGCTCTGTTCCTCAATACAACCGGATCTTATAATGTCGCTATTGGTAATGTAGCCCTTACTTCTATCACAACAGGAGAAAATAATACAGCGGTTGGAGTCGCCGCCCTTTTCGCAAACAAAGGTAATAACAATACTGCTATTGGTATGAATGCAGGCTCGAGTTGTATTACCGGCAGCGGCAACGTTTTTCTTGGTTATAATGCAGGGTTTAACGAAACAGGTGATAACAAACTGTATATCGCAAATAACAGCACAGACCCTCCATTAATTTATGGAGATTTTTCCGGCGGCAATGTAGGTATCGGAACAAATTCACTTGTAGCTAATGCAAAACTTGCTATAAAGGACGGGCATTTGCAAAGCCAGCAGACTACAGCTCCAACGGCCTCTTCCGGAGATTACACGATTTATTCCATATCAAATGCAACTGATATGGCAGGCCATATTTCAATTACGCCTACAACCTCAGCAGGAAGCGTAACATTTACTTTCGATAAAAGCTATAGTGTAGCACCAATGGTAATTATTACACCTACTGATGCCGTGACAGCCGCTGAAATGCCATCAGCACAAATATTTGTTACATCCACCACTACTGATTTTACAATTAATTTTGGTGCAGCACCAACGGCAGTTGAGCATACTTTCAATTATATGGTAATAGAAACGCAATAAGAAACAAAAAAAAGGTACTGCTTGGCGAAAGTTCCATTAAAAATAGGTCCTCGGGTTGTCCAGGAATTGATTTGGGTAGGAACAGTAATGTACAATTATACTGGGTGAGTAATAACGGAAATTGATAACCATTTAAGACATAAATGAAGAATTTTATAATCATACAATGTTTCCGAGCATTCACAAATAATAAGTATCTCCATGTTATAAATGATTATGATCAAATCTGCCACTAAAATTTTCGTGCAATTTATAACCGCCATTAACGGCCAATCCCAACACAACCTGACCTATGACTGAAAAAGTAGTTCGCAGGCTCATAAACCTATCCCGTTGGAGTTTGGGAAACTTAAACATGCAAATATAAATGCCAGTATAATTGGAGTTATTCTATTGGAGAGTGTGATGCATTTAATATTAAGGAATTATTAGTTTAAAGAGGAAGAATACGGTTATCGCCAAAAGGGTGACCACCATAAAATCCGGTTTTATTTCACCTAAACATGCTATGAAAATAAAACATGGGTGTAACTTAATTCATAATAATCTTCCTGATAACCAAATTGTCGGCATTATACAATTGTAAAAAATAAATGCCTTTTCCCAAAGTGTTTACATTTATAACATTTTGCATTTCTTTTAGCTGACCATTCATAACAGTCTCTCCGAGCATATTCAAAATTTTAAAATCTGCATTTTGAAATTTGCTTTCTGACAACTCAACAAATAATTTTGAATTAGCCGGATTGGGATATATCATCAAATTATCATCAAAAGCTGCAGTATGAATACCTACAGTAATGCTGCTGTTTAAAGAAAACTCAGAAGTGTCCCGATGCGTCATTATCTGATTTGAACAATTCAATTTTTATTCCGTTGGCTCCGCCGAAAACGGTATAGTCAATTATACCGGAAATAGTTGTGATTCCGTTGGATGTGTTTAGATTTAAATTCTGAATTACCGGAAAATTCATAAAATCATTTGGTCCCGTGTCGATATCTCCTACATCGTTGCCTGTAGGGCCTGACGGCAAAAGGTCAATACCAAGTCCTGTATTATTATAAATTGAGTTTTCGGTAAATGTATTATATAATTCGGCCGCAGTCATAACGGTAATACCATTTCCGCCATTATTAGCGATAATATTTCCTTTGCCTGGTTTACCAATAATATTATGATGAGGACCTTCGCCGATGCGTATTCCATCGAGCAAATTGCCAAGAGATTGCGTCCCGGTTATATCAGTTCCTATTTTATTCCGCACAACTGTATTACTGTCAGTTCCGCCCAGATGTATGTCAATTCCCATTTGGCGGTTTGCAGAAACCACATTACTGTCGATATAATGCTTATAGGATGGGCCGTCTATCACCATGCCGTTTGAATTTGGTAATGGCAGAGTACCCGAAACATCAGTTCCGATAAGGTTTCCGATAACAGTATCTTTTTGTGTTCCTGGATTATAAAGAAAAACACCATAGCCGGAATTGCCTGACAATAAGTTGCCTGCTCCGGGAACCATGCCTCCAAGCCTATTATAGCTTGCCCCATCATCGAATAATACACCATACGTATTTGGAATAGAATCAGTTCCGGCAATATTTGTTCCAACAAAATTGCCGACAATAATATTATAATTACAACCGCCTCCAAAAACTGGTATACCATAAGCAACGTTGCCGGATACATAATTTCTATCTGCCGCAGTATACCCACCGATCAAATTATATTTAGAAGTACCTTCAATGCTTATGCCGTCATAGTTTCTCAAAGCAGCATCTCCCGCTCTGTTGAGTCCTACATAATTTCCTTTAATAATATTGCTGTTGGAGTTTACAACACGAATACCAACATGATTATTTCCGGAAAAAATATTTCGTTCACCGGCTGCTGTTCCTCCAATAATATTGTGATACGGCCCGCTTAAAATTTCAATTCCGTGTGTATTGCTCAAAGTATCTTCAGCGTTAAAATTGCAGCCTACATAATTACCGATAATAGTATTATCGTGGCTGGTGCCTGAGATTTCGATACCTACAGTAAACCTGCCGATAATAAACCCTTTGATTGCAGCACCAGAGACATTATATAAATGAAATGCAAAATCAGAACCGTACAAATTATTGCCGTCAATCAAAATTTCAGGTCCGAAAGGATTGGTATCACCTTGATTAGTTGTTTGAGTTGTGCCGTCTATCAAGACATTGCTCCGTGTAATAATAGGCAATGTAGATGAAGGAGTGATTTTCCAAACACCTTGAGAGGAAATGTAATTTGCATCGGAATTAGGAATATTAAATGCAATGGTATGTGTGCCAGGATATATATTCACATTGGTTATTGCCTGGCGCAAAGAACCTGCTCCTGAGTCGTTGGTTGTGGTTACTGTGTATACTGCAGCGTTTGCTGCAGAAAAAGAAATAAAAACAAAAATTACAGAAAAAATATTTTTGATTTTCATGTGTGCTGATTATTTTATTTTGTAAAGGTAATCTTGTCAGGTTTTTAAAACATGACAGGATTTATTTAATAGGAAATAATCACTTTACAAGTTTCAGCAGTTTTTCCATCTTCTGAAATTGTAAGGAAATACAAACCTTGACCAATATGAAGTTCAGAAATATCATATTTCAATTCCACTTTTCCGCTGCTGAATTTTTTATCTTCAAGCACCTTAACAAGTTCTCCTGTCACGGAATAAAGATTAATTTTTACATGTTTAT
>CAISYK010000546.1 GCA_903889605.1 uncultured Bacteroidota bacterium | reverse complement strand
CAATTACGTGGTAACTATATGTATGAGCTAATGCTAACGGTGGGGATATTCCGCCATTATTACTGAAACTGATGGTAAAATCAGTTGGAGTAGATGTTACCCATACTTTTGTCATATCGATAGCAGATATATTGTCTTTTGCAGTAAGAATAACAATTGGGGCAACAGCATAAGTCTTATTAAAAGTAATTGTTACTGTTCCGGCAGCTGAAGTTGGCAAAATAGAAATATTACCTGCCATATCAGTGGCATTTGCTAACGTTTGCGAAGCAAGAACATAAGTAACAGTAGAAGTGACAGTTGGTGATGTTGTTTGCAGGCTCTGCAAATGGCCGTCTTTAATAGCTAGTCTTGCATTGGGAGAAGTTGTATTAGTTCCAATACCTACATTGCCGGATGACTTATCAATTGTAACCCTTTCAACATTGTTTGTATACAGGTTAAGATTTCCTGGACTCCATGTTCCTATAGCCAACCCGTTTACTCCTGCATAGCTAGTGTTTGTTGAACTTCCAAAAAACATACCACCGAGGTTTCCCAAATTGTTATAAAATGTCAGCTGTCCGCAAGCAACTGTCCCTGCATTAATATTTTCAATTTTAATTTCCCTGCTAAAATTGGTATTGCCGTAAAGATGCAGTAGAGCTGTTGGTGCAGCAGTTCCAATACCAACATTGCCTAGGTCAAAAATAGCGGCATAATCATTTGTACCACCGGCAGGAGCGGTAAAGTATCCTCCGTAATTATTAGTTGCTCCAGAAGCAGTAAAATAACCACCATAATTATTTGTACCGGCACCAGTAGTTGAGACATAAGCGCCATAATCTGTTGAGCCGGCAGCAGCCCCTGTATGAGAAACGTTTAATGCCCGAGAGTTAAGGCCGGAGGTAGTAACATATAAAGCATCTGCACCACTGGCTGAATTTGTAACCGCAAAAGATCCAGCCTTTCCTGTGCCGCTTGTAGTAACTTTTAAGGCTTCAAAAGTGTTGGAAGCATTCATAGTATTGATTAATGCAGAATTACCCAAACCTGTTGTGCCGGCAAAAAAGGCATTGCCGCCGGTGTTTGTTAAACATGAAAGAGCTGAACTTCCATTTGTATTAGTGCCATCGTTAATTTCAAAACTTCCTGCACCGCCTGCAGCAGTAATGTTTTTAACATGAAGTTTTGCTGTAGGCGCAGTTATTCCAATACCAACATTGCCCTGATCAAAAATAGCGGCATAATTATTTGTTGCTCCGGAAGCGGTAAAGTAACCTGCAACATTAGTTAAACCGGCACCTGTGTTAGAAATATAAGCGCCATAATCAGTTGAGGCGGCAGTATTTCCTAAATGAGAAACATTGAGTGCTTTAGAATTTTTACCAAATGTTGTAACATTAATGCCGTCAGCGGTGCTGGCAGAATTGCTGATAACAAACTGCCCAGCAATTCCAAGTCCGGCAGTTGAAGAATATAGGGCCGCAGCGCCGTTTGCAGAATTATTACTGGTAAAATATCCTGTAATGCCTGTACCGCTGTTTGTTGCCTCCAATGTGTTTTCAGTGCCTGTAGATGATGTGCATGAAAGTGCTGGGTGCGTATTACTTACAGTATTTATAAAATTTCCTGCACCGATAGTAATATCAGCATTTTTAACATCAAGTTTTGCAGTAAATATACCAGTTCCAATGCCCACATTGCCGCTGACATTACTCATAATATCATTAGTGTTAGCCGCTTTCCAAACACTATTAAATGTTGTTCCGGAAAGTGATAATCCATCGCCTGCAAAATACGCAGTAGTGGTATCGTTACGCCAAGCAGGAGCTCCGGAGCTATTAGTTTTCCAAACTTTATTTGTATTTGCAATCGTTGGAGCAGACACATAACCGGCAGTTGCCATCGTGTTAGCGGTAATTGAAATAGTTGGACTAGTTCCGCCGGTTGAAGAAAGCGGAGAATTAGCGCCGACAGCAGTTACGGTACCTCCGCCGCCCAAGGAATCCGTTCGCCATCCGGGAACTCCAGAGCCATTTGTTTTCCAAACAGTATTAACATTTAAACCGCCGGCAGAAACAACACCTGCGCTTGATTGACTATTTTGGGCTACCGTAATTACAGGATTTGCTCCGGTACCAATAAGCGCTATAGGTAATACACCGGTCACAGAAGTTACTGTTCCGGCAGCAGGAGTAGTCCAGCTTGGGGCTGCAGCGCCGTTTGATCTGAGGACCTGCCCCGAATTACCTGCAATGGAAGGAAGGAAGGCGAATGAAGCGCCATCAGAATAAGGTATAGATCCTGCTGAACCTATAGAGTTCGTATTTGTACCCCCATTTGCAATAGGGAGTGTGCCTGTTACTTTTTTGGTAAGATCAATAGTGCCATCCATTATATCGGCATTTACAATAGTGCTGTCTTTTATATCTGCACTTCTAATTGGGCCCCATGACGGGTTTCCGTTAGCATTACCATGTAATACATTTGTTGTTGTATCTCCCTGGTTATTAAATAAAGATGAGGCGAGTATTGGAGTGAAATATTCAGGTTTATCCGACACACTTGTATCATTACCAAAAATACTATTCGGCGGAGCTTTTGAAAGAGTAAATGACAATTTAGGCGTAGTTGATGAGTCTGTTACTGCGGTTGTAAAAAGGGGATTAAGTGAATCAGCACTAAATGAGTTTACACTGCCTGAGGGGATGGCAATCCATGCTGCAATACCTGAAGCATCAGAAGTTAATACTTTACCTGCACCTTGAGTACCATCTGCAATTTTGACCTGCCCAGCAACTTCAAGCTTAACGCCTGGTGCTGCTGTTCCGATACCCACATTCCCATTTCCCTGTACCCTTAAAAGTTCATCTGTTCCAGCATTTGTTTTAATAATGAATGCTTCATCAGGATCAGAATTGTCTTCATCGAGTTTGATAGTGTATGAGTAATAACTGCCGATAGTTTGTCCATTATTATACATATCAATATAATTATAACCGCCTGCAGCCGGATTAGCGGTTATTTTTGCATTGGGAGTACCAGTGACATTGCCTAAATTAATGTTTCCCCTAACATCAAGCATTTGAGCCGGGTTAGTTGTCCCAATCCCAACATTCCCGGAAGCGTCAATAATCATTCTTTGATTACCATTTGTCTTAAATAGTAAAGGACTATTACTAATTGTTCCAATAAAATTTGAAGTGTTAACTGAATCCCCATCCTTTGACCAACTATTTTTAGAATAATATGAAGCGACCGCCGTTTTTGAATGTAAAGCGTAAGGTACACTCATCAATTGAGTCTGAGGCATAGTTACAGAACCGGTTCCTCCGGTATCAATAGTTACCTCTAAAAATTTATTCCCTATTCCCCAAAAAATTTTCGAAAATGAATCGGATGGTGAAACCAGATCCCCAGTGCCGATAACTAATGTAAATAACCCATAGCGATTGGTGGCTTTATTAGTATGACTTTCTTTAAATAAAGAAGTACCTGAAGCATTCAAAATATTAAATGTTACATTTAGGTTTGTGATATTGCCCATTGCCCTGCCGTTAGTATCACGGGCAATTGCCTGATAATTTATTCCTTCAGGAGGGCCAACCTGAGCCTTGGCCGAAAATAATATATTAAACAGCAGGAATGCAATTACTAAACCTTTCCTTGCTGAAAAGAAGCGTTTGGTTGAAAAAAACAACTTGTTCATAATTTTAATTCAATATTGTGCTTTAAAAATTATTAAATTACAATGGTATCTGCATCAGCGAAAGACCTCCAAGAGTGCAAATTGTTAACCATAGAGGTTATTTTAATATTTCCTTGACATAGTTACTGCAAATTTAGTCTTTAATAGCATGAGACTGTTGCAAAAAAATGAAAATATTGAAATAAAAAGGGCAGGAAGAAATCGCCAGGTACAAGAAATCTTTTATTATTGAGTTTTTTGTGTCAATTGGAGAAAGACTTTATGGAATTTGCACAAAAAAATATTGAAACTTCCGATTGAAACATAATAATATGAATATTATTTAGGATATTAATGAAGGCCCTCCGCCCTTACGCGCTGAAATCGCTTTAGCTCAGGCCTATTGGGGACATACTGGACCAGCCCGGGTTTGAAATACTGGATATGGCAAGCACAACATTCCCGTAAGCACAGAAAAAAGCCTTCTTTCTCATACTACCCTTCAAGATGAGCCGACTATGGCGCCTAAGGAAAAAACCTTAGAAGCTAATTTGATATTGTTTCTATTATATGATAACTGTATGTATGAGAAGCTGTAGAAAGGCTGGTTGCAGCCACGTTGACTGTAAACGATGATGTAGTAATATTTGTCACCCAAACATTCGCATTATCGGCGGCAGACACACTATTTGTAGGAGTTAAAATAACAATTGGGGCAAGTGCAAAAGCTTTATTAAAATTAATAGTTACACTGGCGAGCAAACCAGCATTTGGTGAAACAGCAATGTTTCCTGCCACATCCGTAGCATTTGAAAGGCTTTGCGAGCTAGTGTTAGACGAGGAAATAGTTGGTTTTGTAGTCTGCTGGCTCTGCAAATGCCCGTCTTTAATGGCAAGCCTGGCATTTGATGAAGGCGTATCAGTTCCAATACCAACATTGCCGGTTGTCTTATCAATTGTTATCCTCGCGGCACTGTTTGTGTATATCTGGACGCTTCCGAGGCCAAATGTTCCTAAAGCTAATCCATTTGCTCCAAGTGCGTTATTTGAACTTCCTAAAACCATACCGGCTGTTGCCCCTATATCATTTTTCAAGGAAAGTTCTGAAGACGCGCTGACTCCAGGGTTTGTATTTTCAATTTTTATTCCTTTGTTTGTATTATCATTGCCTAAAACATGCAGTTCTGCCGTTGGTGCTGCTGTTCCAATACCAACATTACCATGATCAAAAATAGCAGCATAATTATTACCAGTAGCATTTTGGGCGTCAAAGTAACCTGCAACATTAGTAATACCTGGACCAGAACTTGCAGCATAGACTCCATAATCCGTTGAAGTTGCGCCGGCACCACCTGTGTGAGAAACAAAAAGTGCCTTTGAATTTTTACCGTTGGTAAGAACGTCTAAAGCATTGGACTGGTTGACAATATTAGATATCTGAATAACCCCAGCCCTTCCGGAACCTGCGGTCGTCGCCATTATTGCTTCAGAACTATTATTAGCACTTGTGATTGTAAATGTTCCAGCACGCCCTGAATTTGCTGATGTGTTATTTCCATACACTGCACTTCCCGTGCCATTGGTTTCAGCCCAAATTGGAGAAAAGCTACTTAAATTATTATTAACGATAAAAAAACCTGCATGTTCTGTTAATGCAGTTTGCACAACATGAAGTTTTGCTAATGGAGGGGAAATGCCAATACCAACATTACCGCTAAGATTACTATACATATCATTACCTGATTTTGTCCAATAAGTGGTTGCTGAATCGGCTAGCCAAGCTGGAGCACCGTTATTATCAGTTTTCCATACTTTACTGGAATTGCCGACCCCTGGAGCACTCACAATACCTGCAGTTGCCGCAGTGTTATTGGCTATTGTAATGTTATAAGCAGAGCCTGTTAATGTCGCAGAAATTGAGTTGCTTCCAGTAATGCTGGTTACTGTTCCTCCTGAATTTGCATCAGCAAGCCATGAGGGATTTCCTGTTGCATCTGTTTTCCAAACAGTATTGAAATGTCCGCTGCCAGCAGGAACAACACCATCGTGTGTTATATCATTATTTGCAACTGAAATATTATAAACTCCCGGACTAGTAAGCGGCGCAGAAATTGGAGAAATTCCAATAATTGAAGTAACTGTTCCGGCAGCAGGGGTAACCCAGCTTGGGGCTGCAGCTCCGTTCGATCTGAGTACCTGCCCTGAATTGCCTGCAATGGAGGGGAGAAAGGTGTATGCAGTTCCTGTAGAATAAGGCACTGCCCCAATTGCACCTATGGTGTTCGTATTTGTTCCTCCATTTGCAATAGGGAGTATGCCAGTGACTTTTGTGGTAAGATTAATGGTAGCTGGACTTATATCGTCATTTATTATAGTTCCATCAGTAATATCAGCACTAACTATTGGGCCCCAAGATGGGTTTCCTGCAGCATTTCCGTGCAAAACATTTACGGTATTCCCTTGATTATTAAATAATGAGGAAGCGAGTGTTGGAGAAAAATATTGGGGCTCATCAGATGCTCCTGTATTATTACCAAAAACGGTATTTGCCTGGGCATGTGAAAGATTGAATGACAATGCAGGCGTGGTTGTCGTGGTTGTTACATTGGTTGTAAACAGCGGGTGAAGGGAATCGGCGCTAAACGCGGTTACAGTTCCAGCATTTAGGGTATTCCATGCTGCTAAACCAACGGCGTCAGAAGTTAAAACCTTCCCTGCTCCAGGATTACCGCCTAAAATTTTTATCTGCTCGTTGATTTTAACATTTCCGTTATTTAAAACAGACATACGAGCAGTACCGTTTGTCTTAAACTCAACTGAAGCATTAGAGCCAATATTAAGCAGTGAAGAAGAATAAATATCAGCGCTGTCGGTGGATATAAATTCAATTTCATTACCAGGCTTAGTTTGAATTGTTAAAGGTGAAGCAGGTGTATTTGTTCCAATACCAACATTACCTAATGAGTCAATAATCATCCTTTGCATGCCGTTTGTTTTGAACCGCAATGGCTTAAGATTTGCGGTCCCAACAAAATCAGAAGCGCCTGCATTATTGCCTTGCAAAGACCAGCTATTTGAAGAATAAGAAGCCGTATCTGAATTTTGTGAATGTACAGAATTTGCAGAATTAAAAGCATTGAATGCCCCTTTTGAAAATAATGCATAAGGAACGCTCATCATTTGAGTTCTGGGCATAATTACAGGGGCTGTTCCTGTATCAATTGTTACTTCTAAAAATTTATTTCCCAGTCCCCAAATAATTTGAGAAAAAGAACCAGCTGAAGTCTGAACCCCATTACCAATAACTAAAGTAAATAATCCATAACGATTGGTACTTTGAGAAAGATGCGTTTCTGAAAATAACAATAAACCTGTATT
>CAISYK010000545.1 GCA_903889605.1 uncultured Bacteroidota bacterium | reverse complement strand
TGTATGCTTTGGGTGTTGTTTTTGCAGCCTTAGTTGATAGAATAATATTTAAGAGAATATTTGATTTCTGGTATTAAACTTTATAAAAAGAAAAGGAATACATCAGCTAATATGCCGCTAAAACCAATGCTACCACACCTGGGATCATCTGTGCGATCCCTAAAAACCACGCACTGGTTTTAGCGGCCACACGTTGGGCGTAATTATTAAAAAGGCTGTGAACAAAACATTAGTATTTATTTTATTAATATTCTATGGTTGTAGTAACAATACTTCCAAGGTTGAACAACGGAGGTTCGTTGCAAATAGGGACACATCCATAACAATAATTAGAAATAACATTGTAATAACTGGAAAACCAACATTGGATTCAGCAAGCATCCTAAGTATCAAGGCAAAGTTTGAACCGTTCATATCATTCGAGGATTTTAAAATAAGTTCTATTTACAACGGTAAAAAAGCATTATTAGATTCAAAAAGTAAATTGATTGAAGCAGAATACAAATCAATAATTTTAAATGACTACGAAAAGGCTACAGTCAATTTTTCCGGACATTATTGTTTAATAAGCTATAGATGTGGAGCTCCATGCCAAAATTTTATCCTTGTTGATGTTATTGAAGGGCAAGTTTATGATGGTTTTATTTCAGAAAATGGTTTTCAATTTAATTTATTGAGTAGGATGATAATCGCAAATCCTCCCGATTCTCTGGGTTATTATGATGCTAATTGTTCTTATTGCCTCCCGGAAATTTGGATTTGGGATGAAACGAATAAAACATTTACTAATATAAAATCTAAAAAATAACTACGTGCTTGCACCCGCCACAAAACCAACGTTAATGTAGTTTTTCAGAGGTTTACATTTGGGGCGGTTGCAAGCGAGGCGTTAGCACCCTTGCCAATTTTGCCCCACCTATAGATGGTTTTTATAGGATAGATTATAAATATGAAACAGGTAACTTTTAATATTTTAATTTTTCTTTCATTGGCAGGTTGTACATTCATTTGTCCAAAAAAATATTATGTAAAATTTGATATCCTTGAGAATTCAATTTCAACCAAATCGGAAAATTTTTATATTAACAAAGTTGAGATAGTTGAATACATTGATAAAACTCAATACATTGAACCAATTGATTCAACCAGAACAATAATAAGTTTAAAGAAGGAACCAGGCTTATGTAAACTTTATATCCATAAGATTTCCATAGACTATATTATTTTAGGTAATCAAAATCCACTTCTTAATAAAAAAAATCTTCAGTTTACTGTTGAGATAAAAAAAATAAAAAAGTTATCACAAAGTGATTATGATACAATTGGAAGAATTATATTTGTAAGGAAGGATGCTAAAACCAAAGAAACATTATTTAGTTCAAATGCTCCCTGCCCCTAAAAATATTGCCGCACGGGCGCTAACGAACCGGCTACCGCAACGCGGGTGACCTACGGACGCCAGCCCTCAAATGACCGGCTAGCTTCCGTGGACAAGAACAACGACAACAAGTAATTCCCGCACATGCGGCAACCGGCCCAACGTTAGTGGTTATTACACTTTACCAAAATTAAACATGTTAATACACAAACTTTCAATTCAATTAATGTTAAACAATTAAATTTTATGAAAAAGATTTTTACAATTTTAGTAGCTCTCGTGCTTTTCGGCTTTACAATGAAAGCACAACAAAATGACGTTTTAAAAAATCGGCATTTCAAATGTAATATTGAAAAGCTAAATGGTATGGAACAAGACTGTAATCTTGTTGATGGTAAAAACTTGCTTATTCAAAAAAAAGTATTAAAAGAGCAAATGCTAAAACAGGATTCTTCCTATTCTTTTAGTTGGGTTGCTGCAAATAGTAGTTGGAATACTTTACCATCTGGTCGTTATTTATATACTTATGATAGTTTATTAAATAACACCGGATATGTGAATGATAATTGGGATGAAATACAAAATAAATTTGTTCATTCATACAATCTAAAATTTGTTTATGATATTAACGGTAATATGACCGAATATATTTTTGATGAATGGAACACACAAACAAATTCGTGGATACCTTATGAACATGATACCTTGATTTATAATAACAATATATTGATTTCGGAATCATGGATTTTTTACAACACTATAAATAATTCATGGTTTAAAGGTTATTCTTGGCAATATAATAATAATGGTGCTCTTACAGAAAGTTATTGGTTAGATTGGGATTATATGACGTTTGTAATTGTAGGTGGAGGCAAAGAAAAATATACATTAAATTTACAAGATAAACCGACAGAATATATTTATCAAAATTTTGATACATTGGTTCATACTTGGGTAAATTATCAAAAAACAGAATCAACTTATCAAAATAATATTACGCTTGACAATGAGTTAATCTATACTTGGAATAGTGCAAGTGTTTCGTGGGATTTATTAACCAAAAATCAATATACTTATACAAATAACCTAAAAACCGAAATGCTTACACAATCATTGAATGGTACAGTATGGACTGATTTGTTTCGTGTAGCTTATGAATATAATTCAAACCAATATATTATAAAAGAATTGTATCAAAATTGGAATGGTGTAAACTGGGACAATTCCACTCAAACATTGTACACATATAACACCAACAATAGAATAACTGAACAATTATATCAAGAATTTATAAATAATAGTTGGGTAAATTACA
>CAISYK010000544.1 GCA_903889605.1 uncultured Bacteroidota bacterium | reverse complement strand
AAATTTTAGCGTGTTGGTTTCTGACTTCATTGTTTAAGTCGTCATTATTCCAATAGCACCAATGCAAACCCGAGTTTTGTAAATTTATAAAATGTTCTTTTTCTAATTGAACTTCATTGTTCCTGAGCGTTGGCACTAAACATTTAATAGTTTGGATGCCTTTAGATTGCAACCATTTTAGTAAAACATTGTCATTGCTGAAATATGGCGATACAATTTCTACTTCATTTATAATTTCATTTTTATTTTTAAAAACATTTTCCTCTACAAACTCATTAAATGATTGAGAAAAATTATTAAAAAAAGGAAACTCTATATCAACATAATTCAAATATGTAATAATAATTTCTTCTGCATCAAGTAGAAGTTTTTGATCTTTTAATTGATTGGTTTTAATAATATAATCTTGTAATGGATTGGTTGTACTTCTGTTGGGTTGAGTTTTATTTTTTTTAATTACTTTATATGAAAAACATTCAATGTTATCGCACCATCCATTTACCGTAATATTACCTGAACCATTTATAAATAAAAGAGATTGTTCGTTTTTATCTTCTAAAAGAATTAGAATTTGTTTGGGATGAAAATTTGCTATTTTTCCAATGGCAGAAGGCATTTTAACACATTGGATGTCGTAACCCAAGCATGGCGCATTGGTTAAGTCTTTTGCATAGTAATCGCAATAAACAGCGATTGGAGGAATTAAATTTTCTTTAGCGCACTGGCGCCATAAAATTTTATTATGTATTTCTTCATCACTAAAGTTTTTGCGCACATCCTTAATGAGTATAGGCATAATATAATTTTCAAAAAACTTAGGATCGAAATTAAACGTGTAGAATAAAGCAGCCAGCACCTTTTTTGTACCGATTAATTCACTTAATTTTTCTTTTAATATAATTTTCTCCACGTTAATTCAATTGATTGTATAACGATATAAAGCTCCATAAAAAATAAGTGTTGTCATTATTCACTTCCGGCTGATAATCTAAGTTGTATAATGCACCTTCAAAATGATTCACATCCACTCCCTTCTCAGTTAGCTCCATCCAAGGCGATGAATTTCTTGAGTTGCATATCGTTTCATTTCGTATTACTATGCCTTTCACTAAATCCAAATTTGTTGCGCTATGAAGTAAAGCCAATGAACGCAAAGTGTCATCAAAACCAGTTGTATCAATAGCATTTCGACAATTTGAAATAAAATCATCCTGTTCAATATCTTCATTTTTCCAGTATGATTTTGTTTGCAAGTACCGAAAAATACGATTTAGAGGACTGATAGTTTTTTCGTTTTGAATGATATAGCGCAAAATTGCTTTAAAATTTTCATTTGTGCTGTTTTTGATTAAATAATCAATGAGTTCGTAAAAGGACAATTTTTTCCAATCCTGATTTTTATTGAATATTAAAAGCAATTCTTGATTACAGGTATCTTGTAAAACCGTTTTAATAAACAATTCTTTTTCTTCTAATAAAGGTTTTTCAAGAGCAGCACCAAACGATTCAAGAAGATCCATCTTCAATCTGGTTTCTTTCTTTAAAATTGAATTAACCTGTTTATTTAATGTAGTATTAGATTTAAATTTTTCTGAATAAATAGCATCAAATGTATTGAGCTTTGTTATGTGCATATCTGTGAATGGTCTGTTGTATTTACCCCAAATACCGTATGCTTTTTGATTAGACAAGATTTGGTCTTCAGTAGATACTTTTATAGAAGAAGGCATTGTTGTCATTATTTTTCTCACTTTATCTACACCATTAAAACCGCGTTCTTTATCTGACTTATTTTTAAACCTTGTATAAGCCATCATTTGTTCAAAGCGAATAAAAAAAGGTTCAAAATCTTTGTCCTCAATATTTAGTTCTTTTTTAATTGTGTAAGCCAAACAAATGATTTGAAAATCGACAATATTATTAGAAACAGTAGAAAGATGCGGTATTAATTTCCTACCGGCTGCCTGCCAAATAACTTGAAAACCTAAAGGATCTCTTGAACCTTTTATTGTATAGTTGGGGTCTTTTTCAGTTAAAAAATACATAATGGGTTCTTGTTTTGTTATATTATTTTAAACTGTATTAGATTCTTATAAAGAATAATCACAAATGTAAATCTTAATTACGCCAAAGTATGACGTAATGAAAAATTAAATGAAATTTCAGGAATATTGCTTTAAAGCAAGACGAAGTGTAGCCTTAATTTCATTGGCAAGCCATTTTGGTTTAATAACCTTAACAGCATCTCCCAACATGAGAATTTTTTGTTGGAGTTCAAAATTGGGAATGACTTGCAGGCTAATTACCGTAGCTGTTTTATCGTCTTTTATTATCTGCTGTGATTTATGAAGCGGTAGGGATTTAATATATTTCCCCTGTATTGGATTAAAAGAAAGAACGACCTCTTCTATCTTCCCATCAGAATACGTTAAACCTACTATATTTTCAAAAAGTCGTAAGGGGTATTCTGTTTTAAGGAGTTTAAAAACTTCTGTTTTGATTTCAAGATTTTCGATTCTATCAATCCCAAAAGTCCTGTACTGTTCAGAATCAATTTTACCAACTACATACCATCTGTTTTGATATTCTTTAAGCAGGTATGGATTTATAAGGTATTGATTTTGTTTTCCCGTCCAATAATTATAATGCGTAAAAGAAATTTTCCTTCGATTTTTTATTGCAAAAAGAATGGATTTAAGATGTTCAATGCCTTTTAGGTTCCCATCTGATTCAAAGCTTATGAAACCCAACGCGTTTTTCCCTTCTCTTAAACTTTGCGTCAACATATCAGCAGTAGAAACTAATTCTAAAAATCTAAAAAATGAATCGAGATTATTACTTAGATTTTCATCGATATAATACCCGTTTTTCGTACGGTCATATTTTATTTCTATGCCAAACTCGACCCTTATTTGCTCAATATCTCTTTGCAATGTTCTACTTGAAATTTCAAAACTATGTTCATTCAAATAATCTTTAAGCTCACTAAAGGATGGACATTTACGAAATTTAATTTTCTCAATTATGAGTGTAAATCTTCTTATGGTTCCTTGACTGGACATAGATTATATTACTGGTTTTATAATAAACTTTATTGATTCATCAATTGTTTTAATGTCGGGTAATTCAGAAAATATTACTATTTTAAACTGATTTTCATTAACATGTTGTAATTTTTTGGAGGCTTTTTTTGTTCTCTCACTTGACTGGATGACCTTTCAGGTAAACGTCCCAATGATGTCTCTATTTTGTCCCAAATGTCCCAATAATGTCCCAATCATTTTTTCAGTACATAAACAGCACTCTTTGTAGTCCCACCCTTATTTTCAAATAATTTTTTAAAAATCAAATCAGCCAAATCTCTTGAAGCTGTTTTTTTTGTAGTACTATTAATACTCTGATAGATAGAATTAACAATACTTCCATTTTTCTTAACATACGTTATTGCTTTTACCTGCCTATCATTCAGTCCCATTTTCAGAAGATTTTCTTCCGTGTAAATATCCTTTCTAAAAGTAATGAGCATCCCTCCCGATTCTTCTTCATAAAGAGGTTCAGGCAAGCCTGCCTTTTTACATTCTTCCATCATTTTTACTGTTCCGTGCCCCCATGCCTCGATGTAGGCAGCTTTATAAAAAACATCTGCAATCAGCTCGTTCCTCGGGTAAGAGGAGTGTGTTTTCTTCAGCTTTTCTAAAGTTAATTTTTGAGTGAGTTCACCATTGTTCCAAAGAGAAAGATGGTCGGGATATATTTTCAATTGTGTATGTACGGCAGAATAATCCTTGTGTACAATAGCATTTACAATGGCTTCACGTAATGCGGGTTCGGGATATTCAAGTTCCTCTTCCCTGTGCAATTTTTCGATTTTTATTTCGGCTTGCAGATATTTTTTCTTTAGCACTTCTATTACCTCTTCTGCCTGTTGAAAGAGATTGCCATATATATCATCCATACTTAGCAGCGTTGCATCATCCTTAAATCGTCCGACTTTGATGTATGAACTTATGTAAAACTTTCGAGGGTCTTTCCCGAAAAGTAATATTGCAGCGCGTGTTAACTTGCCCTTGTTAAGTAAATGAAGTTTTTCCAAAAGACTGGCAGCAGATTTTTCTTTAGCAGCAGCCGGAAATCTTTTTGCTGCAAGCTCTTTAAATTTAGCAATGGTATTAAGGTCAATATCTTTTAGAGAGGCTCTTTCTTCCACAACAGATTCCCACGATATTCCATTTTTTTGCAAAAGAAAATTCTGAAGTGCTGCTCCATTTAGTTCTTGCGTGGTGCTTCCAGAGCGGATATAATATTTCCCTTTGAAAGAAACAGGAGCTTCATAGGCTTTTATTTTTATAACGATATACTCTTTATTATTCTCACTTTTAAGATTTACTCCGGCAACAACACGAAGCATATCCGTAATTTTGTTAGGAATATCTGTCAGGAGTTTGCTTGCATTTTCAACTCCTACAACTTGCCCTTTATCATTTATACCAATATAAAGTGTCCCTCCCTCCGTATTTGCAAATGCACAAACTGGCTTCAGGAACTCATCCCGCCAAGACTGCTTGTATTCTGTATTTTGATTTTCTTTTTTTAACATTATTGGATATGGAATTACGTTGCAAAATAACTAAAAATAGAGAGATGTTATCATAAACTGCCGGACTATTTAAAGCATGAAAGAATCCCTGCTTGTTTTGACAGGATTATTATTTTTATCCTCAAATACATTCATCGTCATTCCTTTTTCTTTAAAACGATTTTTAGTTGTGGCGGCAATACCGCTTTCAACTTTAACCGCTATATCGCAGTCGTGGACTATCTCATACGAGCCGCGCATCTTTCCCTCTTTAGTGGATTGGGAAATTGTTATGAGCGCAGAATTTTTATACCGCTCACGTATTTTCTTCATTTTATCTGCATCAATTTTCATGTTGTCAAGACTGTCAATAAAAATAAAGTTGTAGGATTCCGGCGGTACTTCCCGATTAATATCATCAAATGTTCTTAAATCAGCCACATCCAAAAATTTTGATTCCGCATTATTGTTTGAAAATTTGTCTTTGAATGTTTTTGAAAAGCCTTCTTCACCGCTGATATAAATAACTCTGCCAAAGCTGTCGGCAAGATACTTGGCAAATTGAATCGCAAAAGTACTTTTGCCTTCGCCTGACATTCCATGTATCACGCAATGAAAATTAGTGGAAGGGAAACCAAAAAGCACGTTCCATTTTCCTTGAAAGTTCAATGCTTTAAATTCCATTTTTTTTAAATGCTGGCTGCTGATTATTTTATCGGAATTTATATTCGTCAAAGAGACGTCAGAGACGTCTCTTTTCAGTCCTGTTAAGGGTTTTAACATTTCGAGTTTAGTTGATAATAAATTGGAAGAGTTGTTATTTTCTATCGCTTTTTGAGTTATAATAGGTATCTGTTTTTGAGTTGTACGATAACGAGGTGTTGTTTTTATTTGTTCATCCAAAATTTTTAATGCCTTATCAGTATCCTGAATAAATGTTGTTCTGCTTTGAATTTCCTGCTGTAGCTTATTTACCTGCCGTTTTTTATCTTCTTCCCTGCTATTTTTTGTAACACCCTGAACAACCATACCTGTTATTAAACCAAATGTTCCTCCAAGTATAGTTCCCTCTGTTTTCTTTTTGGCAGATTTATTTCCCACTAATGCTCCGGCTCCTGTTAAAAAAACTATCCATCCATTACCATTCAAAGATGTTACTTGTTTCAATTTAGCTTGAAGTTCATAAACCTCTTTATCTGTCTGCTTTCTGACGTCTGTCAGATCTCTAAATTGACTATCAAGAAACAGACGGGCAAGGTTAACTGATTGTAGTTCTACTGTTTTAAAAGTTTGTTCCAGCTGAATAGTTTCTTCGGGGACAGCATTTGCATTATCAGCACCATTCAACACACCTCTGAGCAGATTGGCAATATTTTTTTCTTCTTTCCCTGAAATGGAAAGTTTCTTTTCTTCCCAATGTTTGGCTTTACAGGTATTGCTGCAAAATTTTGCATCATCTCTTTTGCCTGAGATTTCCTCTTTGCAATACTGACATTTTTTTTCTTCCATTTTATTTTTGTAGTTTTTATACAAAACAAACGTCTAAAGACGTCTGTTTAAAGGGTTAAAAAAAACAGCAAACAAAATTTTGTTTGCTGTTT
>CAISYK010000543.1 GCA_903889605.1 uncultured Bacteroidota bacterium | reverse complement strand
TCATATTGCAACGCTTTGGACGGCAGGGGCAAATGTAGGCTAATTTCCCAATCAGGTGAAGGGATGGAATCTCCATCTCTCACTTGAAAAAAAATTATTTTCCCTGCCAAGGGTTGCATTTATAAGTTGAATTTACGAAACTCCAATTTTTACAATTCATGATGAGTATGCTTTTACAGATGACTACAAAGAGGTAAAACAAAAGCTTTGCGTGTTAGATAAATATTTTGTACTCGAAAAATATGATGGCAAAGAAAATGAAAGTGAATTTGTGAAATACATTGATTCTAAAGAAAAACAAATAAGTTGGTGGTTTAAGAATGGCGATAATGGAAAGGATTACTACGCAATAAAATACTTTAATACATCAACAAAAGAAGATAGTTTATTTTATCCAGACTGGATAATAAAATTCAAAAACGGTAAAATAGGAATATTTGATACTAAAGCGGGTCGAACAGCAACTGATACTGAAGGTAAAGCGGAAGCCTTGGCAGCAAAATTAATAGCACTTGGTGCAAATTATGTTGGCGGAATAAGTGTTTTTGGAGATGGTGTTTGGTATTACAACGATTCAAAAAAATACGAATACACTCTTGGTAAGATGAATAAAGACTGGAAGAAAATGGAAGTACTGTTTTAAAATGTATCGTTAATAAAACTGAAAAAATGACAACAGGAGTTAAAGGGAAATAAATTATAAGATAAACACCTGCTAAAATTGAAATCAATGACAAAAGATGAACGTGTTGAAAAATTGGAAAAAGAAGAAAAGGACAGCAAGGATATTGAATTGTGTATAAAAAATCTTAAAGACGGAATAGTAGCCTGTAAAGAATGGTTCATTGTGAGTCCTGAACAAATTAATGATGACGAGGTAGTTGCGGACATTACAGAATCTCAACAAAAATTTGAAAAAGAATTGGATGCTTTAGAAAGATTGAAGTTAGATTATCCCAAATTTTGTAAAATTATTGAAAACGAAATCGAACCTACGTTAAAATCATTTTTTTCTCGTTATGCGAATTTAGAGAGTAGAAAATTAAAGTTGTCTCCCCTTCAAAATGACTATATCGAATATTCTTATAGCATTCGGAGAATAAATAACGAAAGTCTTTTTCCTGATTTTGCCGTATTAAGTATTATGTTATATAGTGACACAGAACCTTCTCATGTTTACGTTAGCTGTTCTCGATATTCAGGCGGCAAAAAAGACAGTGGCAACAATATGAAAGTATATTATAGCGCTGGTTGTTCTTTAGATAGCTTAAATAAAAGATTTATGGTAGAAATAATGGATAAACTAAATATTTTTTGAAATTACTATGCCGCTTTAAAATTAAAAGGAGCTAAACTTATTAACAATTTTAAATTTCCATTTTCCAAAATAAATCCATTTTCATTTTTTTTGAGCATCCTCTACAACTCAACAATGATGGGTTTAAAAATCAAGTTAAAAAATCAAGATTAATCAAGTTGAAAAATCAAGATGGGAATTAACAATTTATAAAACATTTCAACACCCCTATTTAAAGGGTATTAACGCTTAATGTTTGCATTAAATTTGTATAAACAAAAAGCACAATGCCTAAATATTCCCATAATAAAAGATTATTTGAATTGATAGCGAAGCTTCGTACAATGGCTGCGAGAGGCGGTACACCCGCTGAAAAAAGCCTTGCAGAACTCAAACTTAAAGAGCTTTCTGAGAAATACAGCATCAATCCTGACGAATATTTCATTGATATTCCAAAGAAAAAGAGAGTTTTCAAAGTTGCGGATTGGAATGATTACAAAAATATAATGGTGCATTGCATCCTTGATACTGCTCCTTTTACTGAGATTACAGGAAACGAATCTGAACTGAAACTGATTGCAAACCTGTCAACTAAAGAGTTTGATGAAGTGCTTAAAAAGTTCTCCCATTATTATGAATTGTTTAGGAAAGAGAAAGAAGCATTGTTAGTTGCGTTTATATTAAAAAACAATTTGGGTATCATAGATAATGAAATGCCTGATGATAAAATTGAAGAAGATATTAATTCTATTTTAAAATACCTGTCAATATTGGACAACAATCAAATCAGCAAAAATAAAATGTTATGGTAATGGACATTCAGGAACTAAACAAATTTGCACAAGAAAAGGTGCAGTTAAATACAAAAGAAAGTTGGGCGGACTTAGAAGCAGTCATTGAAAAATACAAATTACATTTCAAAATTGAACCTTACGATTTTAAACTGATTGATTTTAGAGATTTTTCAAAAGGGTGCAAAGATTTGCTTGTTGAAATAAAGGCTGTCAATAAAGCAAAATATGATTTTATAGCTAGGCAAAAACATAATGAGGTAGGAGCATTAAGGTCAAAAGAAAGAATATTTATTGAAGAACTGATAACGAAAATTGATTATACTTTTTCAGGTGGTTCATATTTCAAACTCTGCAATAATGGAATGGTTCAGCACCTTTTTTATTTTAAATTCTTATCTCAGCCTGAAAATAAAGATGTGGAGGTTAATAGAGGCTGGGTAGGAAACGTAATTGGGAAAAACTATTGCAAACAAGGAGTTTTAACGGTGGGTTTTCTTTTTGATATTGATGAAACAATCCTTCCTGTTAAATTAAATGAAAATGAAAAAGTATTAGGAGTGGTGCTTGATGATAAGTTTAATATCTGTTACGATGTAAAATTAAATAATGAGGAAAAAGCATTTGGATATTTTACAGAAAACGATTCAAAGGGAAATTATACATTTCAGGTTATTGAAGGTTTTAGTCGGCAGGCATTTTATCCTTTTGAGCCAACATATAAAAAGGGTAAAAAAATAGGCATCAACCAAGCCGACATTAAAACGATTTCTGTATAAATAAAAGATTCCATCAATCAAGTAATATTTGATTTTTGAAATAAAACATTAAAAAAAACACGGTGTTTTCGGCAACAGATTTTATAAAATATTTTTGGTCGGAAAAAGTGTTCCGCAGGACGTAGAATTTTATCCATATTTCGGTTGAAGTTAAAACGATTGTGTTTATGAACAGCTAATGTTTACTAAAATTACCGTTGTCGGTAACGGTATGCAGGTAAGAACTATACATGAATCATAATTAGATATTGAAATCTTAAAACCGATTTAGTTATGAGTACAGAAAGCAATAAAGCAGAAGAAATTGTAAAACAATATGCGTTGGGATTAAGCACAATGAATTTAGATTTAATTGTCCCTATACTCTACCCTGAGTTCAAATTTGTGTACCGAACAGGCTACAATAATATGGGACATGGCATTACAACCGATGTGAGATATATAGGAATACTATACAAAGTATTTTCTGAGATGCGGAACGAAGGACTTTCTATTGATTCCGATTTTTGTTATCTCGAAAGAGAAGGTTCAAAATATTTAAGCGTAAAATTATTGCCGCCGCATGACAGGCGCATTATTTTCCCTATGGAATATCAGATAATAGAAAGTGCAATAAATAGAGTGCCTGAAGGTGAAGTGTATTTACTTCCAAGAGTTAAGAATGGTTTGTTATGCAAAGTTGAATGTTATTGTACCTTATCGGAATTAGCTCAATTTGGTGTTATAATTAATTAAAACATATTTGAAACTGAACATTAATAATTGTAAATATCCTAATTGGCTACGAGGTTCAGGCTCGTTACTTGGCTTCCTCCGAAGCCTTTTAGGTGCTTTTACTTTAAAATTACAATAAAAATAAACACGCAATCATGAAAACGTATAAAACATTTAAGCAGAAATCACTCATTGGAGTTAAAGATAAATTGGATGGCAGCATTGTTATCCCAGCCAATTATAAGACAATTGAAATCTATTTGGATAAATATTTTGACTGCGAATTAGAAAGCAAGAGATTGATTGTAGATACTAAAAACAAAGTGCTTTTTGATTTTGAAAATCCTAAAAGACTAAACCAAATCCTTGTGGATGGCAAATTATACATAATAATTAGTGTTGAAGAAAACGAAGTTGAAAATACTCTTTCCTATTACTGTAAAATTTTTACGGGTACAGTAATGGAGCATAAAGTGTACTGCAAAATCACTATTGAAGGGGATAAGGTGAAAAAGCAATATTTAAAAGAATCAGAAATGGAATCAATTTTACATCCATTTTAAAGATTATTTTGGTAAACAATACAATGATTGTAGAAAAGTATAAAACGGCAGCGAAATTAATAAAAGAGGCTGATGCAATAGCAATTTTTGCAGGGGCAGGAATGGGGGTTGATTCAGGTTTAGACCAATTCAGGGGGAAAGATGGGGTGTGGACTAAAAACATTGAAATAGATGGCCATAATATTGCTTATTACGACTTAATGACGCATAAGGCATTTGTAGAAATGCCATCGAAAGCCTGGGCGTTAATTGCATCATTAACTAATAAATTCAACGATACAAGACCTCATGAAGGATATAATTATCTTCTTGAAATGATAAAAGACAAAGAATATTTTGTTGTAACATCAAATTGCGATGAACATTTTCAAAAAGCGGGATTTATTGAAATGAATATATTGGAATGTCATGGTTCTATTTATTATATGCAATGTATGGATATAGTTGAAGAAGAAATATGGGTTACACCCGAAATAACCCTTGATTCGGAAAAGTTTGACGTTATAGGTTTTTTACCAAAATGCCCTAATTGCGACAGTAATTGCAGACCTAATGTGTTATTATTCGGTGATTGGTTTTGGCGTAGTGATAAATCATCACATCAACAAATAAGATATAACCAATGGAAAAGAATAGTTAAAGAAAAATATAAAAATATTCTTGCGATTGAAATTGGCGTAGGAAAAACAATTCCCACAGTTCGAATCGCCTCTGAAAATTTCTCCAATGATACTTATCCACTTATTAGAATCAATCCCCATGATAGCGAAACAGTTTCGGGGAATCAAATTTCTTTACCTTTTGGTGCAAAACAATGTTTGATAAATATTTATGAATTATTCAACAATTTAAGCTAAATCCGAAGATGCTGTTTGTATTTACTATAATGACTTCGAAAAGTTTTATGATAATTTGGTTATGTGAATAATGGATGCTTTTATTAATAAAAAAACTCTTGAAAGTATTGAAAATGGTTGCTATTAAGTTTAAAACAACTCAAAATTAAAAATGAAACGGTTTAGTAAATTCAAAAAACAAATTGAAAATCTATTTGAGCCTGAACTCGAAATGGAATTTTGTTGTTATGCTTATCCGATGCGTAGTCAATCTGGAAGCACCTCAATCCCTCGCTTTTGTGTAAAGTTGGGAAAGGAAGTTATTTGGGATGTTCCAAAGGATTTTAAAATAAGTCAAGATTATATTCACTCATGGTCGGGAGATAATAAGATAAGCGAACTCGTTAGAGATTACATTGACACGCCTATCGAAAAATTATTAGTCGCTGAATTTGCAAATGAAAAAGTGTTTTTTGATTATACTAACCATCCAAGATGTAAGGAAACGCTGGATATAAATTATGGCTTGACCGAAATATTCAAAGCTGCGGATAGGCGGATAGGAAAAGCGAAATTAGTAGAATGGGCAAAGAAAATAAATAATCCTACTGTCAAGTTAATAATTCAAAAACGATTTAAAAAATGACTGACAAAAAAGTAAAAGAGGCTTCGTTAGAGGTTTTGTTAGAAGATTTTGCTAACCACAATAAGAAAACAAGCACTATTGTAAAGCAAGAAATAAATCCACCACAATCTTTAAAGGAAAGGGCAATACGAGGAATGGAATTATTAGCAAAGCAAGAACCATCTACATTGAGCCAAAAGAGGGCGCAAGCTCTTACTGTAAAGATATATAGTGGAGAATATGGAGAATATAAAGGACAAAAAGGCGAAGCAATTTATTTAGACGAAGCAATTAAGTATGATTTAAGAATGTATTTTCCTGAATTTTCGGAAGAGCAAATTGATAATGTCTTAATTAAATTATACAGCATTTATAACGAATCTAAAATTTCAAAATGTGGTACGCAGAGAAAATAGAATTGATTAAAAACATCAGAGAGGAATGGGATAATGAGGAGTATGATTATTCCACAATCGAAGTAGATGGCAAAACTATTCCCTTTAAAACAGGCGGGTCAGGGCTTGGTAGTTACTATACTGTAAAAATAAATGGTGAAACTATTAGTAACCATCATTCAGAAGGATATGAGTTATGCACAAAATATAATTATCAAAGTTCGATTTGTGTTTGTGGCTGTGAAGGCTGCAATTCAGGTGGTTACTTATTGATTAGAAGGCACGAAAAATCAATTTTTATTCTTCCTGCTTTTGATGTTTTAGATTCTGTTGCAGAATTTAATATAAAAGATATTGAAGATATGAATCCTCCTGATAAATGGTATGTAGATGGCATTTTAGAAATTAAAGAGCCTTTTATTTCAGAACTTAAAGAACTTGGATTATTGTTTTTTGATGAAATCCCCGAAATGTCTGAACAAGAACTTAATATGTTGTTGGAATGGGAGACATTGGTAAAAAACAATGGCTTCACTAACATAATAATAGGGTACTGTATGTTTTTAGACGACATTAGAGAAGTTGATATGATTTATCCTGAAACAAAGGAAAGGTTCTACTATGCCCGTTCTTACAAAGAGTTTATTAAAATCCTAACAGGAGGTACATTACCTAAATTTATTAGTTTCGATACTGATTTGGGCGTGGGTGAAAATAATAAACCATTACCCGATGGGTTAGCAGCAGCAGAATGGCTTGTTTATGTTAGTGGTTTTGATTTGACTAATTTAAAATTCAATGTTCATTCGGGGAATCCTTTTGATAAATTACGAATCGAAAGTCTATTAAATAATCACATAAAATTCAGTAGCGAGAAGGTTTAATTGGAAATTAATTTCTCAGCATCGGTACAGAAGTATCACAAAGATTTAAATTAGCTATAAACAAATGGAACAAGCGGAAGAATATCTCGACGGATTGAATACTAGTTTGGAAAAGTATTTAAAAACAAACAGCACCAATGCTTTCAAAAAGTTGATGGCTAAAATTAAGATTGGAGAAAAACAAAATGAATTTTCATTTTGTGACTATTACTCCTGCATTGAATATAATACGGCAGACTTCATTACCGCTGTTTCAAAGCAAATAAATCAAATGCAAAAAATACGTACGAAGCGGATTAAAGTCCTCCGAAGTTTCGAAAATCAAGAATTGGCGTTTGAATTATGTTGTATTCAAAATCAGATATACAATGCTGTAATGAAAAAATGTGGAAACAAGTTTAAAAACGGGAAATATATACTGGTGAAACCAACTGGCAGAATATACGCTCAAGTCGGTGAATTATTTTCCCAATCATATTTAAAAATTCTAAAGAAAAAAAAGAAAAAAG
>CAISYK010000542.1 GCA_903889605.1 uncultured Bacteroidota bacterium | reverse complement strand
AGATGGATGCTGGAAAATAAAAACAAATGGATTTCCTTTTCACTGTTATTTATGCTTTTACTTTTTACTGTTTTTAACTTATTCCAAACTTGGCAATACAACAACTATATTATTGATTCTGAACGTATGACTCAAAAATATTATTGGGAAGTATTTGGAAAAACAGTCAATAACCCAAATGCAAGGCAGTATTTAAGTCCTGACAGAGGGCAAGAAACTTTTAGTGATTATGAAAATTACAACGAAAAATATTTTAAAAAAGAAGCATCCTTTATGGATTTCGAAAAACCGATAAATGGCGATGACAAAAACATTATTGATTCCACGGCTGCCTCGGGTAAAAATAGTTATCTATTAAAAGATGCCGTTATGTATTCTCCGGCTTTCGAACAAAAATACAATGACATTACTTCAAAAAGTTATGTTTGGATCCGAACCTCGGTTTGGGTATATCTAACGGCTCCATATACCGAAAGCAATTCAGGCATCGTAATCTCCATTGAAAGCAAAGGCAAACCATACAAATACATAACTTCGGATTATAAAAACTTTAAAATAACATCTTTTGTATGGAATGAAATTCATTTAGAATTTCTGACACCAGAAATCCGGCATAAAAGCGATATAGTAAAAGCTTATTTTTGGAACATGGGAAACAAGCCGGTATTAATTGACAATTTCAAGATTGAGATTTTTGAACCTAAACAGGATTACGAATAAACTTAAAGAGCATAAATTATTATATATTGGAAAATATTTTTACTATTCATATGCTTGAATCACTTCAGTAGTTATTAAGCAGGTCTGAAATATTTACCTTTATAATCTGTTAGGTATATTAAAATAGCATACAGTTAAAATTATTTTTATTTAAAATCTTACAAAAGAATTAATACACATTAAATGTATTCTAAAATGAAAATACAATTATCAACGACAGCAATTTTTATTGTTGTTCTGGCATGTTTATTAATTGATGCGAATTTAAAAAATTTTGAGAAACAAGACAGAGTCATTGAATGGGATGTACATTCCTACTATGCCTACCTACCGGCCGTTTTTATTTATAATGATATCAAATTAGTAAAAAGTGATTACCGCTTTGGAAACAGTTATTACCTGTTTTGGCCCAGCACTACTGCAGAGGGAAAAAATGTAATAAAAACGAGCATGGGGATTGCGATACTTTATGCACCCTTTTTTTTTGTTGCCGAAACTATTGCGGTTTTAACGGACTACCCTGAAACTGGTTTTTCTGAACCATATAAAATTTTCCTATTATTAAGCGCTGTTTTTTATTTATTTGTTGGATTAGATTATCTAAAAAAAACATTGAGGCACTTTAAATTTTCCGATATCCATACCGCAATCACCATTTTATTAATTGGATTAGGCACAAATTTACTTTGCTACTCATCACAATCTGCTCCAATGTCGCATGTTTACAGCTTTTGCCTAATTTCAATTTTTATTTATTATACAATTCGCTGGCATGAATTTCAAACTATAAAACACACACTTATAATAGGTTTTCTAATTGGATTAATTTCATTAATACGCCCTACTAATGTTATTGTAATGCTCATTTTTGTTTTTTACGGTATTTCCAATGTTTCTGACTTAAAGGACCGCTTTTTGTTTTTCAGGAAGAAAACCCCCTTATTGTTACTGATGCTTATCCTGTTTATTTTGGTCTGGATGCCCCAATTTATCTATTGGAAAATAGTCACAGGCCATTTCTTTTACTATTCTTATACGGGCGAACGTTTCTTTTTTAATGACCCCAAAATTATTGACGGCATATTCAGTTTCCGTAAAGGATGGTTGGTATATACCCCTATTATGGCTTTTGCTTTAATCGGAATATTTTTATTAAAGGATAGTGTAAAAAAAATGCAGTTCCCAATAATTATATTTTTTGTT
>CAISYK010000541.1 GCA_903889605.1 uncultured Bacteroidota bacterium | reverse complement strand
GTTCGATTTTTCGATGACATATTTAGGCTATCTTATTACAGGATTTTATACAGTGTTAACATCCAACAGTATGTTAGTCGGCTTTAATGAATCATTTTTATGTTTTACAAGCAAAGCTAAAATAATACTGAGGGAATCTGAAGATTTCTTAGAGCTTACCGCTTTTTCTTCCAATTGCAGATTAGCTGTTTTTAAAGAATCTGACCGTTTTTTTACCATCAAAGCTAAAGTCATGTTTAATGTATCAGAAGTTTGCGGAGTGGTTATTGCTTTTACTTCAGGCTGTTTATTTATTGCTAAATCTTTAGATAATAATTGCTGGCCTTTTACATTAGATTGAAGTGTAAATTTCAAACCATCCACAACATCCCCATCGAAGCTGCTTTTAATATTCAACCTTATAACAGATGGAATGGATGTCATCTGCAGTTTAGATAATTGCAGCTCATCAATTTTTGCAAAACAAGCGCCTGGAAATAATCCTAAAAAGCTAAAATATCCATCCGGCTCAGAAAGCGTTTTATTTACTAAAACCGAGTCTTCATTATAAAAACAAACTGAAATCCGCCCCAATCCAATTTCTTCGTTTTTCCTTTTTATGTAAACTGTTCCAGAAGCTTCACCAAGGATAGAAACAGGTATTTCTATTAATTTTAACTTGTTAGGTTCTATTGCAATATTCATTCTTGGTTTTTTTATCCTCCAAGCCATATTTTCAATTCCGTTGGCATCAAGTTCGACAAAATAGTTGGTATATGGTTCCAATCCGGAAACGGCAATTGTTGTGTCTTTCCTGCTTTTTTGAATTCCTCCTCCGCTTACCTTTACATTGAGCCCGGCAACTTTGGGTTCATTAACATCTTTTTTGCCGTTATTATTGATATCCAGGAATGGAATAAATATTAGTCCGCCTCTGCCAACGTTATTATTTACATTAATATCTAGATAATTTATCTGCGGTTGATATATCAGACTGCCGCTGGCAAATTCTGAAAATGAATTTGTACTGCTGCTCTGCAAAACACTAGCGCCGACCCTGACGAATGAAAAATCGTACCTGAAACCAATTTGATATAAGGGAGAATTAGTAATGAGGTTGTTTTGATAAGAAGCATTAATAACTCCATATTTGATAAAGCGCTTTTCTAAACTGAACTTGACCATACTTATATCGTTAAGTTTATAATCAAATCTTATTTGAGGTGTAAAAAGAATACCTGCCGGCAGAGTCGCTGATAATGAAACATCACTGTAAACCGAGCTGTTTATTTTATTTATAATAAATGCCGAAGTTGAAACATTTAAACTTATTCCATGGCCGGCGCAGGATAAAGACAACTCAGGGATAGTGTATTTTGTTAACGGCAAGTCGGTATAAGGATGCTGAATCAGATTTTGGTTTATCGTAAGACGTGATAAAGCCGAAATATTAAAAATGCTGAAAGGTTCAGAAATCATTAGTCTTCTTTCTTCAGTATAGTTTAATCTAATTACCTGCTGTCCTGGATTGTATTTACTATAATAAAGTTCAAGCTGCAGGTTTGATGGTAAATGATAGCTTAACAACCCTTTATACCGCACACCGTAAATATATTCTCCATTAAAAAGCATGTTGGAGGCAATTCGTATAGATGTATTTAAAAACAAAATATTTTTTGTTTCTGTAATCGAGGAGTTATACTCTAAACCTCCGCCAAAAGTAATAGTTTTTGTTAATCCATAATTCATTTGCGCCTGGCCGAATAAACTGTTTTTGCCGTCTTCAATAATTCCAGAACTTATTTTATATTCCATTTCTTTAGGAGGTAAAAAGTTAAATGGAATATTAAAACTTTGTTTTGAGCTCAATTCTTCACCCCATGGTCCATAATAACGAAGTGTAACATCGGTGCTTCCATAAATCAGCGGAACATTAAAAGTGAAAAAGCCTGAAGCGTCAGCCTTTACATAATCAAGTAATATACCATTCACATATAGCTCCACAGTCCAATTTGGTTGTGTAAAGTTGCTCAATGTATAAGTACCGAAAGATTTCCTGTTTACTGTTGGTGAATTAGTAAACTGTAAGCCTAATATAGGATTATAAATAGAAGAAACTGAAGCAGCTGCAATTTTACCTGCAATAACCTGCCTTAAGGCTTTATTATCATTATTAGCATACCTCCATAAATAATACTGCTGACTTTCCTGAAAAGGCTGATTATCATTAAATAACAGCAAGGTGTTTAATTCGCCGCCGGCTGCGATAGCGCCAAGCCCTAAATTTAGTCTAGTATTGCTTTTGCCGTTTACCTGCTGATTTGAATTAATAGCCCAATCTGCCATTCCAAAATGAAACAATGGATATGTTCTGGCAATAGTTGTATCTGCCCTTATATTACCTCTTATGCGGTCAAAGTTTGAATGCATCTGCTCTAGCCGCATTTCCCGGATTGCCGGAAGTTCTAACTGAGATTTTAAAGATATGGTAAGGGTGCGGAAGTTAAATTTACATTCTAACGAAAAAATCTGGTCGAAAAGCTTAGATTTAAGATATAAATTTGTTTCAGTTACAATAATATCATCGGGGTGAAGTGCAAATGTTTTACCCTGGTAAATGACTATTTTGTTTGGTCTGTCGATTTGATATGTGCTTTGCGGATCAATAAAAAAACCTGAAATCACGTCAAACCCATTACCTGAAATAGCTCTGATCTTCAAAAAGTTGAAAACATCAACTACAGGAAGATATATTTCCTGACCTCTTATTGCTGCTGGTATTTCACAAGTTCCTAAGTTTTTTACATATAGAACTATTAACACTTCATCTGTTTCATTTTCAGAATCAAGCTCGTTAATTTGTGCAAATAAATTTGTTGGAATATTTAAAAATATCAGAAAGATAACAAACAGCATAAGTCTCAAACTAAATTTATAAAAAGGAACCTTCTCCAGGTCTGTCAATTGAAATTGAGCCTTAGTTTTTTTT
>CAISYK010000540.1 GCA_903889605.1 uncultured Bacteroidota bacterium | reverse complement strand
TAAAAACAATTACATCACCTGCACGGCCACCAACTTCATTTTCGGTATGAAGTCCGGCAAGCGTTAATTCTTTTATCAAATTATTTAAATGACATGTTTTAATCTCATCGCCATAACGGTATGCCACAGCCATACGGTCTAATAAATTAAGATTAAAATGCTTTTCCAACGCGTTAATAAAATGTGCTGCATCATCTAAGCTGCACCCCCCAGCTTTAACTTTTGTCTCATCGATTGAAATCACTATAAAATGATTATACACGACATCAAAACCTGCAGTAAGATTTGCTCCATGCGCTTTCCAACCAGAAACAAACTGCATTCCAGCATTATTAACAGCGCTGACCTCTGTATCCGATAAAACTCTATTGCTTTGATAAACCCATACGCGGGCATCCGCTGGCATTTGTTTGATTGATAACATAGGCTTCCTCTCTTTATTTCTCCCTAGAAGGCAGAAGTGAATATAAATAATAAAATTTAAATATAGATTTTTTTTCACCCCCCCCACATTGCCACCGGATTGGGGATTAAGGAGGCTAAACTATAATTTATTAGCCTGAGCGATTAATTCCGCCACATCCAATACTTTTACAGAATTTTCTTTATTGAAGTGTTTTATACCATCGGTAATCATAGTGTTGCAAAACGGACAGCCAACGGCAATGATATCTGGATTTAAAGCCAACGCTTCTTCAGTGCGTTCAGCATATATTTCTTTGGTTCCTTTTTCTGCCTCTTTAAACATTTGCGCACCTCCGGCACCGCAGCAAAGCCCTTTTTCACGGCTGCGAGCCATCTCTTCCATTTCTGCATCAAGGTTCACTAAAATTTCGCGCGGAGCTTCATATACATCATTAGCACGGCCCAAATAACAAGGATCATGGAATGTTATTTTTTTTCCTTTGAAACTACCTCCCTCAATTTTTATTATTCCCTTATCCAACAAACCTTGTATCAATTGTGTGTGATGCACTACTTCGTAATTACCGCCCAATGCGGGGTATTCATTTTTCAAAGTATTATAACAATGCGGACAGCCAGTTACTATTTTCTTTATTTCATATCCATTCATCACTGCAATATTCCCCATTGCCTGCATCTGAAATAAAAACTCATTACCAGCACGTTTGGCAGGATCACCAGTACAGCTTTCTTCGGTTCCAAGAACTGCAAAATTTACTTTCGCATAGTTTAAAATCTTTACTATGGCTTTAGTTATTTTTTTTGCTCTATCATCAAAACTTCCGGCGCAGCCTACCCAAAATAAATATTCAGGAGATTCTCCTTTCGCCATACATTCAGCCATTGTCGGCACAATAAAAGGTTGATTAGTCATTAGTTCATTAGTTTATTGGTTCAATAGTAATAAAAATATGCTGATAGAAAATTCGTTTAAATTTGTTATCTGCACAATTATTCGTTTTTCCAATTCAGCCTATCTGCTTGAGAAAACTGCCAAGGAGCGCCATTATTTTCCATATTGGTAAAAACCATATTTAACTCGGTTGGCGCAGCGCTTTGCTCCATAACAATAAATCTCCTCATTTCAATGATAATACTCAAAGGATCAATATTCACAGGGCATTCCTGAACACAAGCATTACAAGATGTGCAAGCCCATAATTCTTCCGGAGTAATATAATCACCCAACAAAGCTTTTCCATCATCTTTAAACTCACCTGAATTCGCGTCCATAATATTTCCAACTTCAACTAACCTATCACGAGTACTCATCATTATTTTTCGCGGAGATAATAATTTGCCGGTAATGTTTGCAGGGCAGGAAGAAGTACATCGTCCGCACTCTGTGCAGGTATATGCATCCAACAGCTGCTTCCATGTTAAATCAGCAACATCTTTCGCCCCAAACCGCATAGGAACATTAGGATCGGCAACTGGAGGCACAAATGAAGGATCCATCATTATTTTCACCTCATTAGTTACTGATTCTAAATTTGTAAATTGTCCTTTAGGATTGAGGTTTGAAAAAAAAGTATTTGGGAACGCCAAAAGAAGGTGGAAATGTTTTGAATACGGCAAATAGTTAAGGAAACCAAACACCATAACAATGTGTCCCCACCAGCCTATCCTTTCAACAATATGCAGAGTCGGTTCTGAAAGTCCGCCGAATAATAAAGGTCCCAGTTTACTGCTGAATAAAAAGCCTAAAGATAATGAATCTCCAAGCTTTTCGGCATGCGACCACCCGTTTGAATAAAGCACTTCATCGGCTCCATTCATCATAAAAATAAAACATATTAAAGTGATTTCAGCAAACAAAATTGAATTAGCATCCATTTTCGGCCAGCCATTTAATTCGCGGCTTGCCAACCGCGGTACTTTCACCAAATTACGTCTGGATAAAAACCCTATTGTTCCAATGAAAGCGAGTACAGATAAAATTTCAATAAAACTTATCATGAACGTATAAAAACTTCCTAAAGAAGGACGCAAAATGCGGTGACTGCCAATAGTCCCATCAGCAAAAATTTCAATTAATTCAATTTGAGTAATAACAAAAGCTGCATATAAAAACAAGTGCAGCAAAGCTGGAAGAGGCCGGGAAAACATTTTTTTCTGACCAAGAGCAACCAGGGTCATGATTTTCCATCGTTCGGGTGAATTATCCTTTCGGTTCACATCCTTACCAAGTAAAATATTGCGTCTTACTTTGCGGACATTTATTGCAAACCAGACGGTTCCCGCAGTAATGAATAAAATAAAGATGATGTTTGCTATCATAATTGAAATAGTTTATTGTTTATAAGTTATTTCGCTATTTGGTTATTTAGACAAGAATTTAAATAACGAAATAGCTCACTTTCTAAAAACTTACTTTTTTTCTTTAGGTTTATTCTTATCCTTAGATCCAAAAACAGAAAGGTGAACATAACGCTTAGGATTTTCCTTTAAATCAACTAATAATTTATCTAAATCTTCAGTTGACTTATCTAATTTACGATATAGGCTATCGTTATTAATTAACATACCCATTGTTCCCTCTCCCCTATTAATTTTTTTCATAATACCGGAAGCCTGCGACAAAACAAGATCGGCATTGTTGATTGTTGATGTGAGATGCGATTTTGCTAATGAATCACTTATGCTGGAAAAATTATTAATAACATTACCAAGCTTATCGCTGTTGGCAGCTAAAGTGGTAGCAAGTGCATTTATTTTAGTTAATATACTTGAAATTTTCAGTTTTTCGCCAATCACCAAAGTATCTATGCGGTAGGAAGTTGTTTCTAATGAAGCAATAGCAAGTTTAATGCTTTCAAAACTTTTGGAAAGATTCTGGCGGGCATTTTCATTAAAAACCTGCTGCACCACAACCATAACTGAATCAATAGAAGCAATCAAACCCTCTGCTTTTTTTTGCAGCGGAGCAATAGCTTTATTTACAGATTGCTTAAGGTTATCTTCCTGCGCAGATTTAAGTGTGTCGCCAGATTTTGCATAATCGGTGCCTGTACCCAACAATAATTGTACAGCCTTTGATCCCAAAATATCAGAACTGATAACTTTTGCAACAGAATTTTTAGGGATTTTTACATCATCGTCTAAAAGCAATGTTACAATTACATGGTTGGTTGTATCCAAAGCTAATTGTATCCTGCTTACATTACCGACTTTAAAACCATTTACAATTAATGGATTGGCTTCAACCAAACCGTCGATATCACTATACACCGCATAAAATTTACGCTGGGTAGAGAAAATATTTTTGCCTTTCAGAAAATTGAAACCAAAAATAAAAAAACCGATGGCTGTAACTGTAATTATTCCGACTTTAAGTTCTTTTGATATTTTCACGTTTGTATACTTGGTTCAAATTTTGGGCAAATTTAATGAATTATTGTAATTATATTGAAACAAATCCTAAATCCGTAAAAATTGATTATGGATACCACCGTTTTATTTAAGAGTTATTCTTTTGCTGTCCTGCATGGTGATAACAAAAGCATCTTTAAAACCATTTTTCCTGAGCTGCGTCTGCAATTCTTTAGCTTGCTGCTGATTAGCAAACTCTCCTGCGGTATACTTATAAATCCCTTTATCAATATATTCGCCTGGCTTTTCAACGTTTTTGAACCTATCTGAATTTAATTCTATTTTTTTATCCGATGACAGCAGCTGGACTTTATAAACAACAAGTGATTTAATATGTTCATTCGTTTTTTTATCATCGATCTTCAATGCATGCGGCTCCTTATCATCGGATGGCTTTAATTTTGCTTCAGTTATTTTTTTTTCATTGACCTTTTTTTCCTCCTCCTTCAAGTCCTTTTTTTCCTCTTTTTTAGTAATCGTAACTTTTGAAGCGCAGCTGTCTTTCTTTTCTGATTTATGTATATTATTACTATTTTGAACAATTACGGAATCTTCTTTTTCCATAATATACGGCAGCTGCTTTTCAAATGAATCATCATATTTTTTTACTGTTCCTTCTACTTCATCTTTATATTCACGAAAGGCTCTAAAAAGACCGGAAGCAATATAATTCTGACCTTTTTCAGTACTTAAAAACTGCTCTTCTTTTAAATTGCTTAAATAACCTATTTCTGTTAATACGCTGGGCATATATGTGCGCCAAAGCACCCAGAGGCTGGCCCGTTTCACACCTTTATCCATCCTGGCAGGCTGCTTACAGTATTGTTTCTGAGCTTTTGAAGCAAAGTTTAAGCTTTGATTCAGGTATGTATCTGCAAACATGCTCATAATGATATATGATTCATCAGAATTAGGGTCGAAGCCATCGTACTTTTTAACATAATTATCTTCCAACAAAATAGCGGAGTTTTCACGTTTGGCAATATCCAACTTGCCTTTCTCATTTTTTATACCCATTACGTATGTTTCAGAACCGTTTACCTGGTCTCGGCATAAATCTTTTTTATGCACTTTATCTCTTATACAAGCAGAATTACAGTGAATAGAAATAAACAAATCAGCTTTAGCTCTGTTGGCTATTTCAGCACGTTCCTGCAATTCAACAAAAACATCAGTACTGCGGGTATAAATAACCTTAACATCCTTCAGATTTTCCTCAATATATTTACCAAATTTAAGAGCCACGGCAAGGGCAATATCTTTTTCATTAGATTTACTTCCGTGGCATCCAGGGTCTTTGCCGCCATGTCCGGCATCAATTACAATTACCTTGACACCAAATACTGGCTTGAATTTTGAAGTGAACGAACTCGCAATAAAGCAGCTTAATAAAATAAGTGATAT
>CAISYK010000539.1 GCA_903889605.1 uncultured Bacteroidota bacterium | reverse complement strand
TTGCTGCTGCTGCACATTTATACTTCCGCAGTTAGCATCAACAGCAAATTCGTCTTCAATTATTATTTTCTTTTCAGCCAACCAGTTTTCTAATCTGCTTTTATTCTTTGATCCGCTTGCAGTGCTTAAATCAGTATTTTCGATATTATATGCTAAAAACACATTTTTACCTTTAGCCAAAAAGTCCTCAATTTGCTTTAAATGGCTTTGCGGAAAGGAATCTTTAGGATCAATCACAGCAATGGTTTTTATACGATCAGGGATAGAACCGGTATCATTAAGCGTAAGCGGTTCAACATTATAAAGTATAGAGAGTGCATTATCGGCTTGCTGCATAGCTTTTATTGCAGCTTCACCATGCCCTTGCAGTAAACCTATAACAGGCTTTTCGGCTACAGAAAGTTTTTTAATACTTGAAGATAGTGCGTACTCCATTGCTGCCCCAGGCTGCATAAATGGAATAGCTTCACTTCTTTCACCCATTTTTATTTCAGCACCTAAATAGGCCTTCTGCTGTTTCATCTGGTCTTTTTCGCGAACATTAATCATCACAGGTCTTACACCGGATTGTGCAGCTTGGGTTTCCAGCTCTTCTTTTTCATTAGGGTTTATAAATTCATAAACTATTTTCCCTTTGGAGCGGTTGGCATATTCAACTAATAATTCCTTAAAATCCCTTTTTGTTTTTGCGAATTCAGGAGGCAGGTTATCAGAAAAAAAGGCTTTTATTGTAACAGGCTGTTTAAGTGAACTAAGAATATCTCCTGTTGCTTTACTTAATGTATACCTTTTATCTGCTGTAAAATCCAATCTGTAAAAGTACATGTCGGATATTATATTGATAAGGATAATAATGCCTATCGTGAGTAAAATAAAATTTAGAATTGATTTTTTTGTTTTCATAAACAGGTAATTTTTTTGTGTTTAATAACGGATTTTTGTTTTTATGGATTTTTAATTAATCAATCAACAATATTTCGTTTTGATAAACTGATTTCAGATAAAACCAAACCAAGAAAAATAACGGAGAAAAAATAAATCAGGTCTTTGCTGTCAATTACTCCTCGTGAAATGGATTCGTAATGAGTAGAAATGCTCAAATAGCTGAAAACTGAGCCAATACTTCCAGTAAAACTTTGTGCAAGGATACCAAAAATGATGTGGAAAAATACACCAATAAAAATGGCAAGCAGAAATGCAACAATCTGATTATTATTGACACTGCTTGTAAACAGCCCTATGCTGATATAAGCTGCCGACATTAAAATCAGGCCTAAATAACCTGACCATACTGCGCCGTGATCAATGGGACCCAGTTTCCAAACTGTCAGATAATAAGGAATTGTGAGAATCAAAGCAATAATTATCAGAATCAGACATGCAAAGAATTTCCCTAAAATTACCTGCCAGTCGGTTACCGCTTTGGTTAGCAGAAGTTCAATAGTGCAGGATTTATTTTCTTCTGCCAGCATACGCATTGTAATTGCCGGAATAAAAAAGAAAAGCGTCCAGTATGCTATACCGAAAAACACCTGTAGATCAGCCTGGTTGCGGAGAAATATATCGGCGCCATAAAGCCATGTAAAAAAGCCGGAGAAACCCACAAAGGCAATCAGCATAATATAAGCAGTAAGTGAATCGAAAAACGATTGAAGTTCACGTTTTGAAATAATCCAGATTTTGTTCATGTTATAAAATATTTTAAATGTTGAATTAATTTATTGTTAAGTCACGGAATAGGTCTTCCAGTTTAGTTTCAATTGGGGTAATTTCAGTAAGCATCCAATTGTTTTTGACGCAAAGTGAAAAAACATCGCGCTTATTGCTGAACTCTCCTCTGCTCTGTACTTCGTAGCAGTTGTCGATTCCTCGGATAAAATCAACAAGGCCAACGTGCGGCAGCCCCTGCAGTTTGCGGAATACATCATTACGTTCACCATCTTCGATTCTTACCCGAAGCAACTCATGCCCCTGCGATTGCTTGCGCAGATTTTCGGATGTGCCGTCAGCAACAATTTTCCCTTTACTTATTATCAAAATACGGTCACAGGTCGCTTCTACTTCAGGCAGGATATGGGTACTTAGAATAACAGTTTTTTCCTTACCGATTTCTTTAATCAGTTTTCGGATTTCTACAATCTGATTAGGATCGAGCCCCGTTGTGGGTTCATCAAGTATCAGCACCTGAGGATCGTGAATCATAGCCTGCGCCAATCCAACACGCTGACGGTATCCTTTTGAAAGTTCACCTATTTTTTTGTGCTTTTCTGCTTTTAATCCGCATGTACGCACCATCTCCTGGATACGAAGCTTAATTTTATTTTGAGGTACGCCTTGTATTTCGGCTGCAAACTGCAAATAGTCAATGACAGGCATTTCAAGGTATAGAGGATTATTTTCAGGCAGATAACCTATCAGTTTTTTTACCTTTTCAGCGTCTTCTCTTACAGAGTAATTACCAATCCTGGCTTCTCCCTTATTAGGAGCAATAAGACCGGTAAGAATTTTCATGGTTGTTGTTTTTCCTGCACCATTTGGCCCGAGAAAACCAACGACTTCACCAGTTTTTACATGAAAAGAAATATCATCAACTGCTTTTTGCGGTCCATATTTCTTAGTTAAATTTTCAATAATAATAT
>CAISYK010000538.1 GCA_903889605.1 uncultured Bacteroidota bacterium | reverse complement strand
TTTGAAACCCTGTCAGGGTAATGTTTTAAAAAACTTTTAGAGAATTAATGAAAAAAATAAAGTATATATTAATTTTTATTCTCTTTTCAATACTTTCATTGCAGAATGTTGATTCATATTCAATAAATCGTTTTCCAAAACCTGAATTTGAATCAGGGCATACCCAGCCTCAAACAATAACACCAGCACCCAGAGCGCTTATACTTGAATATTTAGATGTCATTGTTCTTATAGCTTCATTATCTATAATCACCTGGCTTATTTTAAAGAAACGTTCAAGGAAGGGTGTTTTTTGGATGTCGGTTTTTTCAATTTTGTATTTCGGTTTTTATCGTGAAGGCTGTGTGTGTTCAGTTGGTTCAGTTCAAAATGTGACATTGGCACTTTTTAAAAGCAGTTATCATATCCCTATAACAGCTATTTTGTTTTTTGTTATTCCGTTACTTTACACATTGTTATTCGGCCGTCTTTTTTGTGCCGGAATTTGTCCTTTAGGGGCAATCCAGGATATTACAGCATTTTGGCCGATGCCGATAAAAGCATGGCTCGAGAAAGTTTTGGGAATAATACCGTTTATATATCTTGCATTGGCTGTTTTGTACGCGGCAACAGGAACGGATTTTGTTATTTGCCGTTATGACCCATTCATAGGGTTTTACAGGCTTGATGCATCATTTTTTATGTTTGCTGTAGGCGGAATATTTCTGCTGATAGGAGTTTTTATTGCCAGGCCTTACTGCAGATTTTTATGCCCTTACGGAGCATTATTAAACCTTGTAAGCCGTTTTTCTTTTAAGCACATGGCAATCACTCCGGCTGCCTGTATTAACTGTCGCTTATGCGAAAATACTTGTCCCTTCGGGGCAATAAATATGCCTGCTCTCATTAAGGAGAAGGAAAAAACGGAAGTACTCGTCAGGCGGTATATAATTTTAAGCATTTTAGTCCCTGTCCTGGTTTTTGCTGGAGGCTATACAGCATCAAACTTTCATGAAAATCTGGCGATGGTAAATCCTAAAGTAAAACTTGCCAATGAATTAATGAATAATACCAATTATGGTTTAAAAGGCAAAGAAGCTATTGAAATCACAGGGTTTAAATCATCAGGCAAATCTGCAGAAAAACTGTATTCCGAAGCTGCAGTTATTATTGATGAATTTTATGTTGGCAGCTGGTTTTTCGGCGGATTCATTGGCCTTGTATTCGGTTTAACACTTGTTAGTTTAACTGTATTTAAATATCAACCGGATTATACTCCCAACAAAGCTACATGCCTCAGCTGTGCAAGGTGCATGGATTCATGTCCGGTAAAACCAGAAAAGAAATGCTGAAAGATATTAAACAAAATAATGTTCAGGCGCGATTATGGAAGTCAATAATGATTATTGCCGGAGCGTTTTCGTTTGCAGTTTGTATCCTGTTAATTGCAAATTATTTTCAGATAAACCGCGCTGATCCTGTAAATACCAATGTTTTAAATTCATTGGTTGAAAGGCTGAATCAGAATCCTAACGATGAGTCGTTGAGAAATGAGATAAGGGAATTTGATTTATTGGCCAGGAAGGCATATTTTACTAACCAATGGCAGATCAGGTTTGGAGGATATTTGTTTTTGGCTGGTGTTATTCTATTTATTATTTCTGTGCTGATGCTGGATTCAATAAATAAAAAAACAGAACCTGTTCCATTTCCCCTTGAAAATAAATTATTAAGCACACAAAAAAGCGCCCGAAAATGGATATCAATAGCAGGTATTCTTTTGGTTATTGTCACATTAGCAGCCGCTTTTCTTACTCATAAAGAAATTGGAAATAAATTCTCGCAAAAAGCAATTTCAGTAATCAAACTAAATAACTCAGATTCTTTACAGCGCAGTTCAAACGCTGTTGTGAAAAATGATACAATAAAACAATTAGGTGAAACTTCTGTTTCAGATACGGCAAAAGCAAATACAGCCAGTTCACTGGAATATCCAACATCTGCAATGAAAAGTAATTTTCCTTCATTCAGAGGGCCCGGCGGAAACGGTATTGCATACAAGAAAAACGTTCCTGAAATCTGGGATGGATTAAGCGGTAAAAATATTAAATGGAAAACGCCTGTTCCCCTTCATGGTTATAATTCACCGGTTGTTTGGGGAAATAAAATTTTTCTGACCGGAGCTGACGGCACAAACGAAGAAGTATATTGTTTTGATAAAAATTCGGGTAAAATTATTTGGACAACTGTTGTTAAAGGAATTAAAGGTTCGCCTGATAAATCACCTAAAGTTACTGACGACACAGGGTATTCGGCGCCGACTGTTACAACTGACGGCGAAAATGTATACGCCATCTTTGCTAACGGTGATATTATTGCTTTAGACATGAAGGGCAAAAATGTGTGGTCAAGAAATCTCGGTGTACCGGATAATCATTATGGATATTCTTCATCTTTAATTTTGTTTGAGGATAAATTAATTGTTCAGTATGATCAGAGAAATTCTGGAAATATTATGGCACTCGCCGCTAAAACAGGTAATACAATCTGGAGCACTCCGCGAAAAGTGAAAATTTCGTGGGCTTCACCGGTTATAGTTAATACAGGATCCAGAGTTGAAATTTTATTAATATCAGACCCTTGCGTTGCTTCTTATGACCCGTTAACCGGGAAAGAACTCTGGAAAATAAATTGTACTTCCGGGGAGGTCGGGCCATCTGTAGCTTATGCTAATGGAATTGTTTTTGCTGTCAATGAATATGCAAAATTAGCTGCAGTACAAATAAGCGGTCAGCCTAAAATACTGTGGGAAAATAATGATTATTTATCTGATGTTCCTAGTCCTGTCGCTAATGATAAATATCTTATTGTTGCTACAAGCTACGGAGAAACGGCATGCTATAATCCTAAAACAGGGGAATTATACTGGCATCATGATTTTGGAACCGGTTCGTATTCTTCGCCGATACTTGTCGGAGAAAAAGTTTATTTGATGGATAAAAAAGGAATTATGCATATTTTTAAAGCAGACAAAACTTTCAGTTTGATAGGAGAGCCTGGAATAGGCGAAAAATCTGATTGTACGCCGGCATTTGCAGATGGAATGATCTTTATAAGGGCGGAAAATAATCTTTATTGTATTGGTAAATAAACACCGTTTTTAATGAGTGATGAGATGTTAAATATTGTTGATAGGATTGTTGCCGATAAAGGAAAATCGGTCAATATGGTAATTCCTATTCTGCAGGCTATTCAGGCTGAATTTAATTATCTGCCCGAACCGGCATTGGAAAGAGTCTGCCAAATAACCGATATAACGCCTTCACGCATTTACAGTGTCTCTACATTTTATTCGCAGTTCAGGCATCAGCAGGCAGGAAAGCATATAATAAATATTTGTGTTGGAACGGCTTGTCATGTAAAAGGCGCAATGCTGGTTTATGATGCTTTTAGAAGGGAATTAAAGCTTGATGATAAAAGCGATACAGATGCCGCCGGCTTGTTTACAGTTTTAAAAGTTGCCTGCCTTGGATGCTGTACAATAGCCCCTGTTATACAGATCGATGATATTACTTATGGTAATGTAACAACGGATAAAGCCGGTGAAATTATTCAGGATTTTCTGAATCAAAAAAACAATCCTCTTTCAAAACGAAAAAATCCTTCGAAGGGTGAAAATGCAGTAAAAGGTGAGATACGTATCGGATTAGGCTCTTGTTGTGTCGCAAGCGGAAGTGCAGATATAAAAGAGGAGCTGGAAAAAACACTGGATAAAAACAAAATCAATGTAAATGTAAAACAGGTAGGATGTATGGGTGTTTGCAACCAAGTGCCCATGATGGAGATTCACAAAGATGGCGAACCTACAGAAGTTTACACAAAAATACAGCGCGATGAAGTAAGAAAAATTGTGCTGAAACACTTTAAGCCTGATAGTTTATTAACAGAATATAAAAATCGTTTCTTTAATTTTTTTGAAAGCCTTTCAATTGAAAATGTTCCTGAAACAACTAAGAAGTATTCAAATGACCAAAGAGATACGCCTGTTTCTGAATTTCTAAACAAGCAAATTAATATTGCTGTTGAACATAGAGGAGTTATAAAGCCTTTGGATATTGATGAATATATTAAATTCGGAGGATTTGAAGCTTTAAAGAAATGTTTGCTTGAATTAAATCCCAGGGAAATAATTGATGAAATAAAGCTGAGCGGTTTACGCGGCAGAGGAGGCGCAGGTTTCCCTTCCGGACGTAAATGGGAAATGGTCAGGGAGGCGCAGTCTGAAACAAAATACGTAATCTGCAATGGCGATGAAGGCGACCCTGGCGCATTTATGGACAGGATGCTTCTGGAATCATATCCTTTCAGGGTAATTGAAGGGATGGTTATTGCCGCGTATGCTGTTGGGGCTTCACATGGTGTTTTTTATATAAGGGCAGAATATCATTTTGCAGTAAAACAAATTACCGCAGCACTGGAAATATGCAGACAGAAAAAAATTATCGGGACAAATATATTCAACAGCAATTTTTCATTTAACATAGAATTATTTGAAGGTGCAGGAGCATTTATATGCGGCGAAGAAACTGCATTGATTGCCTCTGTTGAAGGAGAAAGAGGCTTTCCTATGTCACGTCCTCCTTACCCTTCTGAAAGCGGATTGTGGGATAAGCCAACGCTTATAAATAATACCGAAACACTTTCATTAGTTTCATGGATTTTCAGGAATGGGGCCGAAAAATTCAACAGCATAGGAACTGAAAAAAGTAAAGGAACTAAAGTATTTGCTTTAGCAGGTAAAGTAAACCGCGGCGGGCTTATAGAAGTGCCTATGGGTACTTCTATAAAGCAAATAGTTGAAGAAATAGGAGGAGGAATAGCCGGAGGTAAAACATTTAAAGCAGTCCAGATAGGAGGGCCTTCGGGAGGATGCATCCCCGCCTCGATGTCTGATATTTCAATAGATTATGAATCGCTGAACAAGGTAGGTGCAATGATGGGTTCAGGCGGTTTGGTGGTGCTCGATGAAACTGACTGCATGGTTGATATTGCGCGGTATTTCCTGTCTTTTACCCAGGAACAGTCATGCGGAAAATGTACATTCTGCAGAATCGGGACACGCAGAATGCTTGATATTTTGAATAAGATATGCAGCGGAAAGGGAAAGCCTTCAGACATAGCTGATTTAGAAAAGCTTTCTTTGAAAACAAAAACTGGAAGTTTGTGCGGCTTGGGAAAATCAGCGCCAAACCCTGTTCTGTCAACAATAAAATATTACCGCCACGAATATGAATCTCATATAAATGGTATTTGTCCGACAGGAAAATGTAAAGAATTAATTAAATATGAGATTACAACTGATTGCATTGGCTGCACAAAATGCGCGCAGCGGTGCCCTTCTGACGCTATTGAAGCGATACCTCACGAACTGCACTTTATTGACTCAGCTAAATGTATTAAGTGCGATATTTGTAAACAAATATGTCCGACAGGAGCAGTAATAATAAAATAGGATGTTAACAATAAAGCTTGATAATATTGAAATAACAGTTCCGGCCGGGACAACCATTCTGAAGGCTGCAGAAAAGGCGGGAATCATTATCCCTACCATGTGTTTTAACGAATCTGTCCCAAACCATGCATCCTGTATGGTTTGTGCGGTAAAAAATAATATTTCCGGAGAATTTATCCCTTCATGTGAATCCAAGGTTCAGGAAGGGATGGATATTAAATGCAGTACGCCGGAGGTTATCGAATTTAGAAAAGATTCACTTGAACTCCTTTTAAGCGACCATGTAGGTGACTGTGAAGCCCCTTGCCGTGTGGGCTGTCCGGCATTTATGGACATCCCGCAAATGAACCGATTAATTGCAAAAGGCGAATTCTCAAAAGCGCTGGAGATTGTAAAAGAAGAAATTGCTTTGCCTCTCATCCTTGGGTATATCTGCTCAGCCCCATGTGAAGGCGCATGCAGGAGAAAACAAACCGGAAGTTCCGTTACTATTTGCCAGCTTAAGAAATTCGTTGCCTTAGAGGACAGCAAAATAGGTAAATATTACTTGCCGGATAAACTTAACAAAACGGGTAAAAAGACTGCCGTTATTGGAGCAGGACTGGCAGGGCTTTCAGCCTCATTTCATTTGTTAAAGTATGGCTATTCATGTGTAATATTTGACAAAAACAAAGAAGCAGGCGGAAGCCTGTTAAATGTTCCGGAGAATGAATTGCCAAAATATATCTTGGAAACAGAGATTGAAATTTTAAAACAGTTAGGAGCTGAGTTCAGATTAAACTCTGATGTGACATTCGACCTGATTAAAAATGATTTTGATGCCGTAATTATTGCTTCTGGGGAAAACAGTAAATATGCAAATCTTGAAATTAATGAAGATACATTTACAACAAATGAATCTAAGTTGTTTGCCTGCGGGGCAGTTATGCATCCTGTTAAAATGGCTGTAAGGGCTGGAGCACAGGGGAAAGCTTCAGCGCATTCAGTTCATTCATTTTTATCTGGTAAGATTCCTCAGAAACAAAAACGACAATTCAATTCAAGGTTTGGAAAACTCAATGAACAAGAGATTTCGGAATACATGAAAGAATCAATTCCTGGGGAAAGTAAAGAACCCCAAAATGGAGTTTTACCCGGGTTCAATCGAGAGGAAGCCATTGCAGAAGCAATGCGGTGCCTCAGATGCGACTGCAGAAAATCGAAAACCTGCAAGCTCAGGCTTAATTCGGATCATTATAACGTTAATCAACAGAAATATAAACTTGCGGAAAGAAATAAAATCAGAAAACATTTTCAAAAAGAAATTCTTGTTTATGAACCTGAGAAGTGCATTAAATGCGGTTTATGCATTGAAATAGTGAAACGAAATAACGACCTTACAGGACTGGCATACATAGGGCGGGGGTTTGACATTCATATTGATATTCCGTTTAATAAACCATTGGAGCAGGCTGTTGCAGATGCAGCAATTGACTGCATAAATGCCTGCCCAACCAGCGCATTATCGGGGTTTGCAGGTGAGAGTGGTAATGTTTTGCCGGATTGAAAAAAGTTTCAGCTTTGTCGGGAAGGATAATTGGTTACTTTATGAACAAAATAGAAGCTGCAAACCGGATTGAATAAAAATTTAGTTTTGCAAACGATGATAATCTGTTCCGTTAGGAACAAAATATCGGTAGAAAACAACAAAGTAATTAAACAGAGTCCCTTTAGGGACGAGATATATAAATTGGCATGGCTAATACCTATACACAAATACACATTCACGTTGTATTTTCAGTTCAAAATCGTGAATGTATCATTGTAGATTTATGGAAGGATGAACTATATAAATATATTACAGGCATACTCCAAAACAACCACCACAAACTACTTGCTATTAATGGGATGCCGGACCATATACATATCTTGTTTGGCATGAAACCAACCCAATCTTTATCGGATTTACTGCAGGATATAAAAGGCAGCTCATCGAAATGGATCAATGATAAAAAACTTGTAAAGGGTAGATTTTCCTGGCAGGAAGGATATGGAGCATTTTCATACAGCAAATCGCAATTGCCGCAGATAATAAGATATATTGAAAAACAGGAAGACCATCATCAAAATAAAACATTTGCGGAAGAATATAAAGGATTCCTAAGCGCATTTGGTATAGAATACGATGAGAGGTATATATTTAAACCGATAGAATATTGATATGGATATTTCGTACCTACGGCACTATTAAAGATATTTGGAATAATTTTCTACCGCTATATTGTCCCTGACGGGACATTATGAAAATCTTTCCAACATCAGAATTAAACAATACATGTATTATGACAAAGCTGCAAAGGAAATTTATGAATATATTAATCTGCCAATATATTTTCCCAAGCATGACATAATTTAAATCTTCTTAAGGCATCACCCGAAAACTTAGAAAACTTTTCAGGTGAGGATGAAAAAATATAAATGAAAATCAAACGAATGAATATTTCAAGATTAATATTTTTCCTGTTATTTATTTATCTCTCTACAAATGCTTTTGCTCAGAATTGCTGGACATCTTTTCGAGGTAATCAAGCATTAACTGGAACTTCAAAAGCAGTTCTTTTAAAATCGTATAAACTGCTTTGGACATACAAAACATCAGATAAAATAAAATCATCACCTATTATATGCGGCGATACAATTCTAATAGGATCCAATGATGGTTATCTTTATTCCTTATCAGCAAATGGTAAATTAAATTGGAAATTTAAAGCAGGAACATCTATTGAAGCTTCGCCAACGCTGCTGGATAACACGGTGTATGTTGGTTCATTAGAAGGTTTTATATATGCGGTAAATTCTAAAACAGGAACCTTAAAATGGAATTATAAAACCGACGGACAGATTTCTGGTGCATCAAACTGGGCGCTGAGTCCTAATAAAAAACAAAAGAGAATTATTACAGGAAGTTATGATTATAAATTATATTGCCTGGAAGCCGCAACAGGAAAGGCTTTATGGAAATATGAAACCGAAAATTTCATAAACGGAACGGCGGCTATATCTGGAAATTTAACTGCCTTTGGCGGATGTGATGGCTTTTTACATGTTATAAACGTCAATTCAGGAAAGGAAATTCATAAAATAAATATCAATAATTACCTCGCGGCTTCGGTAGCAATAGATGCTGATCGAGCTTATTTCGGGAATTATGACGGGGAGTTTTTTTGTATAGATTTAATCTCCGGAAAGCAGATCTGGAAATATACAGGAAACGGTGCAATTATTTCATCACCTGCGGTGTCCGATATGTATGTGGTTTATACGTCGCAGGATAAAAAGGTTTATTGTCTAAACAAAACCAATGGTAAAATATTATGGAATTTTCCAACATTGAAAAAGATTGAGAGTTCGCCGGTTATTGCGCAAAGCTCTGTGGTTATTGCTTCTGATGATGGAAGATTATATATTATAGATTTGAAAACAGGCAGTAAATTGTGGTCGTATGAAATAGGAAGTCCTATTTATAGTACTCCTGCGGTAACAAATAATTATATTATTGTCGGAGCTGACGATGGAAAAGTTTACGTTTTTGGAAAATGAAATAGTATGAATAATGCAAAAGGGGGGGGATATATCATACCACTTAGTATTCTTTATCGAACTAAATTTATATCGAAATGGAATATATTAAATTCAAACTTTCATACCAATTACAAGTATATCGTCCACCTGTTCCAAATCGCCTTTCCACTCTGAAATTGCTTTATTCAATAATAATTTCTGAGCCTCCATACTTTGATTTTGTATATTCAGAAGGAGTTTTCGGAATTGGTCATATTTAAATTTTTTGCCTTTTGGTCCGCCAAACTGGTCAACAAAGCCATCGCTGAACATATAAATAGTGTCTCCATCCAAAAGCGGAACTACGTGATTGGTAAATAATTTAGAGCCTCTTTCCAAATATGCTCCAACTGGAAATTTATCTCCTTTAGTAATAATCAATTCCTTGTTCCTTATAAGCCAAAGAGTATTATTGGCGCCGGAGAATTCCAAGATTCTATTCCTTTTATCAAATGAACACAAAACAATATCCATCCCATCTTTGATCGAAACTTCATCTACCTTATTATGCAGTACTTTAGACAAGCCGTTATTAATAAAATCAAGTATCAGTGAAGGCTGAGTAATATTGTAAATATTTACAGCCTGATTCAAAAGGTTGTTGCCTACTATTGACATAAATGCTCCAGGTGCTCCGTGTCCGGTACAATCAGCTGCGGCCAGCAGAATAATTTCTTCATGTTTTTCAATCCAGTAGAAATCGCCGCTGATAATTTCTTTTGGCTGATATAAAATAAATGATTCCGGCAGAAGGTGCTTAACATAATCATACGGCGGAAGGATTGCTTCCTGCAGCCTTTTGGCATACCTGAGACTTGCATTAATATCCTCATTTCGTTTGCTCAGCAGAATGTGGCTTTCATGCAGGGCTTGTTTAAACTTGGCCTGCTGCAGGGCAATAGCTATTTCACTCGAAACATTCTGAAGTAATTCCAAGTCGTCCTGAGAAAAACCATAAGCGAATTCAGAGTCCAGGTTGATCGAGCCTAAAAGACCCTGTTCATGAAACAAAGGCATAATTAAATAGGAACGTATACCATCTTCGATATTCATTTTATCGATTTCGGAATGGTCGTCAAGTTCAGTAAGATTATTAATAATATAAGCTTGATTTGTTTTTAAAATGTCAAGTTTTCTAAAGGTACTTAAAGGGATTACCTCGACTCCGCTTAAGCGGTTTTTGCCGGGAGAAAATACAAAACTAAAACAGGCCTTTCCAGCAGGGAAGTCAAACATGGCAATACTAACTCTGGCAGATTGCGGAAAATTTTCATGAACTTTCTCTAAAACATCAACAATAGTGTTTTGTAATGATTGTGAGGACAGGATACTTTTTCCAATATCATTTAATAACAATAGTTTGTTAGAATATTGTTTTAATTTAGTTTCTGCGTATTTTCGTTCAGTAATGTCTAACCCAATCCCGACAATATAAGCGGATTCCACTCTCATATCACTCCATCTGATCCAACGGATTTCTCCATCTTTATTATTGATACTATTTTCATATGGAGTTGTAGGCAAAACCTCCGTTCCTTTCACAGCATCAGAAATAAATTTTTTCTTGGCTATTTCCTCTTCCCGGTTTTTGGCAGTTAGTTTCCACCAGCCATCTCCGATTATTTCATCTTGTTCATAACCTAAAATAGATTTAGTTGCAGGATTCGCATAAGTGATTTCCCCTTCTTTATTAGCAACTAAAACCAGTGCGTTGATCTGGTTTAAAATTGTATCAGAAATACGAAGCTGGTCTTCTGTTCCTTTTTTTTCTGTAATGTCGGTTCCAGTAGTTACAAATTGAATAATATTCCCTAAATCGTCCAATACAGGAGTAATTTCAATTGACAGCCAGATAGGTTTTCCGCTGTTTGTATAACTGAAGATTTCGCCGTTATATTTTTTATGATTTTTTAAAACTGTCTGAAATACTTCATTCCTTATTTTGCGGTTGGAAAAATCACTAAGCATTAATTCAGCATTTTTTCTGCCTATAACTTCTTTCGGCTCATAATCAGTGATCCTCGTGAATGCCTCATTAACCCATTCTATTTTGTCTTCCTTATCAGAAATAATAACATAACTTCCTGTACGATTTGCAACCATAGAAAATTTATTCAAATCATGTTCCAGTTTTTTCTTTTCGGTAATATCTGCATCAATGATTAATAAATTTTTCAGAATATTATCTTCACTGAATATGGGGCTTATTGAAGATGAGCGCCATATTTTTTTGCCTGAAGAAACAGTTTGAATGGATTCATAAAATATGGATTTCTTTCTTCTGATTGCTTCTTCAGCTATTTCCTTAATATCTATGTTATTGCTTACGTCAAATATTGTGGAGCCGCATTTTTTTTTATATTCTTCAAGCGAACAACCTACCAATTCCCTGAACACACAGTTAACCCATTTCAATTCGCCTTTCGCATCTGTAATAATAATGATATTAGGTGTTCCATCAGAAATAATGGATAACCTTTCATGTTCATCATCAAAAACCGTGAGAAGATTCTTTTGTACCTTCAGCTGGCTTCTTAATCTTTTAAGATAAAAAAGCAGCAGTAAAGAAAAAAGAAGTAAAAAACCTGAAATAAAATACCCTAACAATGCAATGCTCTCCATATTAAAATTATCTATTTGTTTATATAATTTAAGCGCAAATTAATTAGTAGGAATTCAAATATATTAATTAAAAAATAATATTCAATACTTAATCGACCAATTAATATATCAGGCTTTGTATTATTGAAAATCATTGATTAATCTGATAAAATCAGGAAATATTATAGATAATAATTTTTTGAAGAATATACATATACTCAAAAGAAATAGGTTTCCGAATATCTATTATCCCAACGAAGAATGAACAGTAATATGAACCTGCGAATTGCCAGCGGTTCGTAGGTTCGTACAAATTCGTACTTTGCTGCATTGTTAGGGAATCAAATTGTCTTTTGTATTTCAGATAACCTATAATTATAACAGCATCAATAGGCTGTGTAATTATTTTGATCAAGAATACCGCATTTAGTGATATAATACCAATTATACTTATAAAATAGTCCAATTCAAGGGATG
>CAISYK010000537.1 GCA_903889605.1 uncultured Bacteroidota bacterium | reverse complement strand
TGAAAAACTTCGCAGACAAATTAAGATTTTGGTAACTGAAATGGTAACAATCAAAGAGAGCGAAACCTTTAAAACAATTTTTTCTATCTCTGATTGGGATAGTTATTTTGGTTCTACAAAAGAAAAACTGGAGAAAGAACTTAAAGAATTACAAGCGGAACAAGAGATTAGTCTTTAGTTATTTTGGATTATAAAGACCTTTGAATAAATTATGAAAAACAAATTAATTATCCTTTCAAAACATCTTTCCTGGCATTTAGGAGGGTTCACCTTTGATAATATTCTTGCAATTCAAAATAAATTACATGATGAGAATATATTTTCTGAGGCAGGAACAAATGAAATTTCAAAACATATTGGAAACCATGCCTCATCCGCTGTAAAGCTAATAGAAGAACAGGATTTAGAAAAAATCACTTACATTATTATAGATGAACAGGAATTTGATGGAAACCTGGACTTTATTTCGAAATGCACAAATATTGAGCAAATTGTTATTAAAACAAGTTCGAAAAGCCCCAATAAAATTGCAAATTTAAGTCCGCTTCAAACCCTTAAAAAATTAAGACTCCTCCATCTTGTATTTCATAACGTCTCGGATTTAGCCCCTTTATCAGGTCTTGAAAACCTTGAAGATATTGACCTGTTAAGCAATCCAATCAAGTCAATAAAACCACTTATTAATTTCGGAAATTTGAAAAATGTCAGAATTTCAGAAGCAGAGGACGAAGATGTTTTTGAATTATTAAAAAATTCAAATAATGCTATAGTTGATTATTACTCAAAAGAATTTGATGTTTCTTTTAAAGCATATTGGATAAAGGATTGGGCATTTAAAACAACACATTACCAAAACTATACTACAATCTATATTTGCATAGGAACAATAATGCCTGATGCGTTTGAGGGTAAATTAAAGTCTTCCGGTATTGACTACATTTCTCTATTGAAAAACAAATCTAAAGAAATTGCCAGGTCACTTCTTTCTGAAAAGGAAGAATTGATTGGAGACCCGGAGTTTAATTATGATGAATTTAAAATTTTAAACGGGAAATTTGAATTTAAAGTAAAATAATATCAATATTACGCAAATGCAAACATCAAACAAATTAAATATAAAGTTCAGGCAATTCAGCACTTCATAGAAAAGATGTTATAAAAGCATTATTAAAAACAATAAAATAAAATACAGTCCACACATTCCACTAAATTAATCATTGCAAAAACAACTAATGGTTACAATCAAAACACCAACAAAAGATTTACTCGGTATTCTGAAACTTGTAAAAGGAGCCGTTCAAGGTAAAAGTGCAAAAGCTATTGCAACATCCTGCGAAATTACTGTAACTGATGGCAAAGCCACTTTTGCTGTTCCAGGAGCAATATTCACTTTAGAGTGCATTACGCAGAGTACCTGTAAAGCTGTAGTTCCCTTTCTGTATTTTTATCAGGTAATAAAGGATTTAAGAATTGATGATGTTGAATTACAAATTAACCGATACGACATCAAAATTCAAAACCTCTCATTCAATATCCAAACAACTTTTTTTGAAACGGACAGGATTTTAAGAACCATTCATTTGCCAATAAATTACACAGATAGAGACCTTTTATTACTAACAAAACAAGGATACACGGATGAGGAACTTATTTTCAATAAACTTTTAATTCCAATTGAACGGGCGGAAGAAAATCTTGGAATCAATATCGAGAAAGCATTTAAGTTTTTAAAACAATACCGGATACCATTTGAAGATCTTGAAAAACTTGTGGTAAAAAATATATATTCGGAATAGTAACATTAATTTATTAGAATACCTTTACAGATGAATTGGAGATATTTACCGACAACTGATGTAATTATTTCGACCAGCAATACATCAATAAGGTGTTTAACAGACACTTATCAACAAAAATATATTTCGAAATATTAGGCGAAAGCTGGAAGAAAAGATGTCTGTATGAAAAAATACACAGCAAACTATACATATACAAACCCAAACTTTGTAATCCAAAATTTGGTTGAAAATCCAATTAAGGCGGACTTACTGCCAATCCTGTATGTTCTGAAAAACATTTTACAACGAGGGTTTCCAACGACCCTTTCAAAAAACTTACAATCAACATTAGGCGAAATTCACAAACTGGAAAATTTCAATGAAAGGTTTTTATTTGCGACAAATCAAACACCAAAATGGTATAACACTATCAAGGGTGACACGGTAAGAAATTATTATCCTGCTAAAGATTTTTTTGAAACAATAATCCCAAACGAATTCGGTCAATATTCTTTTGTTCAGTCTCTGATAATTCCAGAAATTGAGATTAACGACATTGTTGGAGAAGACAACAGAAATTTTATCAATCAACAAGTTGATTTTTATTTGCCCCAGGCAAAACTTGTTATTGAAATTGACGGACAACAGCACAAGACTGATGAAGTTACAAGGGTTTCAGATGCAACAAGAGACAATTACCTTGCTGGGCAAGGAATAAAAACTATTAGAATTAATACATCTGAACTGCGAAATGATGGTTATAAACAAAAAGTGAAACTAATTTTAGAACACCTTTCAAGGTTTGACAAACTTCTAACTTTTTATAAAAACGCCTGTGAAAAAATAGAAAAAAACAAAATGAGTGAAACAGAAATAAAAACAAAATTATTGCCTACGGCAATAATTCGTTTTCAGGTTCTACTCATTGAGTTACTTACTCACAACTATTTAAGTGTTAACGAAAATTGGAATTTCAATATTCTATCAAATGAAGATTTAGGCGAATTTCCAGAACTGGCAATCAATGATTTGCTT
>CAISYK010000536.1 GCA_903889605.1 uncultured Bacteroidota bacterium | reverse complement strand
GACCTTAAACATGCTTATGTTCAAATTGCAGAAAAAAATAAAAGCATCACCGACAGTATTAATTACGCAAAACGTATCCAGCATAGTTTTTTAACTTCCGAAACCACCTTAAAAAAAACATTAAATAATTATTTCATTGTCTACAAGCCAAGAGATATTGTAAGCGGCGATTTTTACTGGGCGTTTGATTTACCCGACAGAGTAATAATAGCATGCGCAGACAGCACCGGACACGGTATTCCCGGAGCATTTATGAGTTTGATCGGATTAAGCTTATTAAATGAAATTTCCCATTCAAAAAACATTGTTGAACCTGCAAAAATTATTGATGAATTAAGACGTATAATTATGTGTGCGCTTAATCCTGAAAAGCTTGATTCAGGAGGTAAAGACGGAATGGATATAGCTTTAATTTCTATATTTAAAACGCAGGATTCAGAAGATGTAAAAATTCATTTTTCCGGCGCCAATAATGCAATTTATATTATTTCCGGTCAAAATAACACAACAAATTTCATGGAATTCAAGAGTGATAAACAGCCTGTGGGATATTATTCTAATATGAATCCCTTTACTCAGCAGGAGATCACTGCAAAAAAAGGTGATATAATTTATTTGGGTACTGATGGTTATGCTGACCAGTTCGGCGGTCCTAAGGGAAAGAAATTTATGTCGAGACAGCTTAAAAAAACTTTATCTGCTATACATAATCTGCCATTGGAGGAACAAGGGAAAATAATTGAAAAAGCATTTATGGACTGGAAAGGCAACTTGGATCAGGTTGACGATGTTACTATAATAGGTATAAGGCTTTAACGTTTTATTTTTGATTCCTATTTAATAGGTTAGGATTGTGTATGAAATAAATTCCGAACACTGATTACGCTGATGGCGATGATTAAAATTATCTGTGTCCATCACATTTACCTGCGTTATCTGCGTGCTAATATCAGCTTATTTATCATTTCTGTTCATTATCTGAAACATTAAATAACAACTAAGTTACTAAGCTCACGTAATAACACTATCCCAAAAGAAATAGTTTTCCGAAAAATTTCATTATTCCAACGAAGTACGAATATTCTGAAATCAAATTATCTTTGGTATAATATAGACTTAGTGAATCTTTGCAGTCTTAGTGCTAATTTTATTGATTCAATAAAAGAAACCGTATATTGTTCTATCAAATTGAAAAAGTATGCCTCGTAAAATATTTTTATTGTTATTGTTAACAGCTTTTTTATCCAATAATAAAGCTGCAGCACAGGATTGGATTAGCAAAATGAAAGACCCTTCGGTTAATTTCTATGATGTTCAGAAATCCTTCGGTAAATATTGGAAGAAAGAAAACAGGAAAGAAAAATTCAAAAGTTTTTTTAATTTCGGACAAAAAAACGAAAAAGAAAACGAAGGCTTTTACTTGTATAAAAGATGGGAGAATTATGTTTTACCACGGGTTTTTCCTTCGGGAGATAGATCTGTAATTGAAACAGGATGTAAAGAATATCAAAAATTAATTACTAATAATTCTTATAAAAGTTCAATGCAGGCTGCAGGCAATTGGTCGCCGATGGGAGCATTTACCGTGCCTTCCGGCGGCGGAGCAGGACGTATAAGCTGTGTTCGTTTTAACCCTAATAATCCGAATATTATTTTTGCTGGTGCGCCTGCCGGCGGTTTGTGGAAATCCATTAACGGAGGCACTTCATGGACTACCAATACTGATGACATTCCCTCTCTCGGCGTAAATGACATCGCAATTGATCCGGTAAATACAAATGTTATGTATTTGGCAACCGGCGATGTTGATGCTTCTGATACTTATGGCGTAGGCGTATTAAAATCTGTAAACGGCGGAGTAACATGGAATATCACTGGCCTCAGCTGGAATACTATACAAGGAAGGAATGTCAGCCGGATAATTATCAATCCCAATAATAATAACATGCTCTTTGCAGGAACCAGCGTTGGAGTGTTCAAATCAATTGACGCCGGGGTTACATGGGCAAAAGTATTGACCGCAAATGGTATAAAAGATTTGGAACTTAAGCCTGGTGATCCGAGTAGCATCTATGCTGTATCTTCTTCAGTATTTTATAAATCCACAAATACCGGAAGTAATTTTTCTGCTGTCAGCAGCGGTTTGCCGGCCAGTTCCACAGTTATCCGTATTGCTATTGCCGTAACACCAGCTGATCCTTCGTATGTTTATTTAGTTTATTCAGATAATAATGCTGATGGCTTTCAAGGATTATATCGTTCAGTAAATTCCGGAACAAATTTTACGATGCAGGCCAATTCCCCGAATCTGTTAGGGTGGGCTGCCGATGGTTCTGATACCGATGGACAAGGTTGGTACACACTTTCGATTGCCGCATCGCCAATTGATAAGGATGAAATAGTGGTTGGCGGTGTTAATATTTGGAAATCATTTGATGGAGGGGTAAGTTGGGCTTTGAATGCACACTGGTATGGAGACGGCGGTGTACCTTATGTTCATGCTGATATACATGATTTAATCTATCGACCTGATGGAAACAAATATTTTGCTTCTACCGACGGAGGAATTTTCGCTACTCAGGATGGCGGATATTCATGGCTTGATTTAAACCAAGGTTTACAAATAGGACAAATGTACCGACTGGGCGGCGCTGCCACTAATGCTGATATGGTGCTGCAGGGATGGCAGGATAACGGAACTAATTTATATAATAACGGAAGCTGGGGAAATGTTTTAGGCGGCGACGGCATGGAGTGTTTTATTGATTGGAGCGACTCTAATTATATGTATGCCGAATACCAATACGGAAGCTTATCAATGTCATCTGATGCTGGTGCCAGTTTTTCAGATATTACTTACGGCATTTCTGAAACAGGGCAGTGGATTACACCATGGGTGCAGGACCCAGTTACACCTCAGACTATTTATGCAGGCTTTACTAATGTTTGGAAATCCATTGACAGAGGAAATAATTGGACGCAAATATCAACTTTAACTTCAAACGGCTTAACCTGCCTGGTTGTAGCAAAATCAAACCCGCAATTTATTTATGCTTCAGATGGCTCTTCAATTTTCAAAACTACTAACGGCGGAACTACATGGATTACGGTTGCTGCTCCATTGGGAGTTTCCAACACTCTGACATACATTGCAGTATCTGCCATCGATCCTAATAAATTGTGGATTACTTATTCAGGTTATTCTGCATCTGATAAAATATTTAAATCACCAGACGGCGGACTAACATGGATCAATCTTACAGGAAATTTACCCAACATTCCGGCTAACTGTGTTGTGAATCAAACAGGGACCAATGATGGGGTATATGTCGGCACAGATTTAGGTGTATATTATTCAGATGCTGATTTAACATCTTGGATGCCTTATTCGAATGGACTGCCGAATGTAATTGTAGACGAGTTGGAAATTCATTACGGCACAAGTAAATTACGTGCCGCCACATACGGACGCGGGTTATGGGAAACAGGCATATACAATCCTTCTTCTAATTTACCTTTTGCAAATTTCGCTGCTGATACTTTAAACGGCTGCCCTGGTATTACCATTCATTTTTCAGACAGTACAACAAATTCTCCAACATCCTGGAATTGGACATTTCCTGGCGGGGCACCGGGGACTTCCTCATTACAAAATCCAATTATTACATACAATACTCCCGGAACATACAATAACGTTAAATTAATTGTTACCAATGCTAACGGCACTGATTCAGCGGCTAAAAGCAGTTATATTGCTGTAAGCCCGCAGGTACAACCTATTATTTCAATGAACAACAACGATTCTCTTTGCCTGGGACAATACGTTTACCTTATAGCCAGCAATGGCAATACTTACAAGTGGCATCCTACTAATCAAACGGCTGTTGGTATTAATGTAAACACTACAGGTACATATTCGGTAACAACTACTGATATTTTTGGATGTGCTGTTACGTCACTGCCTAAAGATATTTATGTGTTTCCATTACCTGCTGTACCGACTATTGCAATAAGCGGAGATACTTTAACATCAAGTGCTGCATCAGGGAATCAATGGTATTTGAACGGAACATTAATTCCAAATGCTTTTGATCAAACCTATATAATTCAGCAGCCTGGAACATACAAAGTAAAAGTTACTGACAATAATGGCTTATGCTCTTCTACTTCATCAAATTTAGTAGGCATTGATGAAGAATTCAAAAATGGAATAAGTTTTACTGTTTATCCAAATCCTGCTCACGGTGCAGCGAAACTCATACTGCAGTCTGCTTCAACAGATGATATAATAGTTGAAATAACTGATATTACCGGCAAAATGATTTACAATAAAAAATATCAATCATTTACCGGAAGAATAGAAACATCAATTGATTTATCCATATACAGAAAAGGGCTATATATGCTTACCATAACAAATTCAAAAGGAAATGCCTCAAAAAAAATTGTTGTATACTAAAAAAATTTACTTTTATTTTGTCAAGAATATACAATTACAGGATGTTTCAAAAATATGTATTAATTTTTCATTGTG
>CAISYK010000535.1 GCA_903889605.1 uncultured Bacteroidota bacterium | reverse complement strand
CGATCTAATTTCATCAGACACAATAGTATTCTTATCACAAAAAAGCGACACAACTAATATTTCCTCAATAATTGTAAACCCTGAAATTATAAATATTACCCTGATTTATTTTTTAGATTGTGTCATTAACGGCAAGGCAAATATTATAGATAAAAGAACAAACAAAACAGTAAAAAAAATTATTGTTAAACAAAATGGTGATTCGCCTAATCATTCAAACACAAATATCTGCCACTATTTCTATTTACCAAATGACAAAAAAGAATTTATGACTACACAGGAAAGAACAAGGCATGGAGTTAAATTTTTGTAACACACTACTGCTGCATTTGATGAATATGCAAAATTCTTTGTAAACACAAAAAAGGATTTAATTAATTGAGCCTGCCAAAAAATAATCGGTAGAATTTTGTATCGTCATTATATAAAATAAAAAAATAATGAAACTTGAATTTGTTGATACTATAAATGAATTTGGAGATCATATTGTTAGGCTCTATGATTTTGATAAAGTTGAAGCATCTCAATTCAGGCAGGCTCTTCAAGAAACAATTATTAATTCTAAGTTACCGCTTGATTTAAATTCTTTAAGCTTTATTCAGCCTGTTAACTGCAAATTAATACTTCATATTTCCGATACAGATGAGGGGATTTTCTCGATGGATAACAAAACTTTTTTTTGTGATTTAACTATTGAAGGGTATAAAGAAATGCTTAATCTTATTGAGCCATTTTGCTGCAAAAACACAAGAAGTTTTCAAATGCTTTATGATTTGGATACGGAAATTGATTTTTTGTTTTCTCCATACGGAAATTAAATTGAAATTATTATTAGTCATTGGCCATTGGTCATTGGTCATTGGTCATTGGTTATTGGTCATTTGGGCAATACCAAATTAGAATATCAAATGAATAATGGAAAATCTCAAATTAGGGTACCCAATGAAATGATTATTATTCCAGAGAACTCTGGTATTCTTTTTTAGCCAGTTCTATTTCAGTTATAATTTGTGTGCGTTCATTCACCAATTGCTCTATAACATTTCTATCCTTACTTACCAAACGTAAAAGCCTCCAATGCCCGAATGTTTTTTTCATTGCAGAATAGAACTTTAATACATAAAATCCTGTAAGAGGAACAAGCAGCGCATAAATTCCAAGAAAAATCCAGCTGCGGAAAAATAGTGCTGCAAGTATTAATTGGATTCCATAGTAAAATACCCAAAGCAGCATTGACATATTAGCATAAAACGATGCATAAAATTCAACCTTTTTTATTTTTTTATCTGTGAATCTTTTACTTATATAATAAGGAGGATAGTTCATTGCTAAACCAATAAAATAAAGCGGCATTCCGAAACAAATAATAATATAATCCAAAATAAATTTTCCAAAATTCATTTTATTAATAATTTCGGGATGTAATAGGTGATCCCGCAAATTATACTTTTGCAGCTGGCTTATGTATGAGATAATTTTTCCCTTCAAAGACTTAATCAAATTTTGATTTTCTGCATCAATGTAATTTACTATTTCCGCAATTTCCTTACGCACATAATATTGTTTTTCTATGTCTTTAAGATTATACCCCCGCTCCTTCATCAAATGAAACAGGTATATTTCATTAATATCTTCAACTAATTCATCATTTTCTTTATTATTAATAGTGATGATTAATTTATATATTTCCTTTTCCAGAAGTTTTGTAAAATCATTTATTGCTTTCACCTTATCCTTCTTGTAAAATTCCTCATATTCCTTTACTGAAATAGGCTCTCCGAAATTAACAAACAGTTTGCTTCTGAATTTTTTTGCATTGGAATAATTTAATCCTACAGGAACGATCCACACATTTTTTTTGAAATCGAATAGTTCTTCAGTTTGAAAAACGATACGCGCCAATCCTTTCTTTAAAGGCTGCAGACGCTTTTCCTGAATACATATTGCTTCGGGAAAAATCAGCAGAGTTTTATTATCGGTCAACAGTGTGCGGCATTCTTCAAATGTCTTGTCATTTTTCTTTACTTCACTATATCCTTCCTGCATTCGATACATAGGACTGATATTCATAGAATTTAATGCCCATTTTGTTAAACGGCCTTTAAAAATATCTCCTCGTGCAAAACCACGAATTTTGTTCGGTAGAATAGTAGCGAGAACAACAGGGTCAATGAAGCCATTATTATGATTAGGAGCCAGAATAACTGGCTTGCTCAAAGGTGTTTTTTCGATGTCCTTTACGGCAATCTTATAATAAATTCGATAAAATATATAGGTAAGAGGTTTTAATATTGAGTATAACACTGATTCAGGATATTAAAATGCTGATTGT
>CAISYK010000534.1 GCA_903889605.1 uncultured Bacteroidota bacterium | reverse complement strand
CAACTTATTTGTGGTCAACGGGTGATGCAGGAAATTCAATAACTGAAACTCCCGCTGCAACAACTTCTTACACTGTTACCGGTACGAGCGGAGCATGCTCAGGCACAGCTGTTGCAGCAGTTACGGTAAACTCTTTGCCTAATGCAGTATTTAGTGCAAATACTTTATCAGCTTGCAAACCTTTTTGTGTCACATTTACAGATGCCTCCAATGTTGGCGGCAGCAGCATATCTTCTTGGAATTGGAATTTTGGTGACGGCGGAATTTCTGATGTTCAAAATCCCCAGCATTGCTTCAGTGCAGAGGGAAATTATTCAATCACTTTAACAGTTGGTTCCAATAATGGATGCAGCGCCTCTTATACAAATATAGATCTGATTACATTAGCCCCTTTACCAGAGGCTAACTTCTCTGCTCCTTTATCTTCAAGTACTATTGAATCAAATGTATCATTCACAGATAATTCGATTGGGGCAAGTTCCTGGAATTGGAATTTTAGTGATGGCGGTGATTCTTTAAATAACACCAGCAGTTTACAAGACCCGGCCCATGCATATTCTAAAGCGGGCACTTATTGTGTAACTCTCACAGTTACCAATAACGCTGGCTGTGCGGATACTATTCAGAAGTGTATTATTATCAAACCTGAATTTACTTTATATATACCTAATTCATTCTCCCCAAATGGTGACGGCAATAATGATGAATTTTACTGCAAAGGGGATAATATAAGTAAATTTGAAATGTCAATTTATGATCGCTGGGGAGGACTTGTTTTTTCTGCTAAAGATATTAATGAGCATTGGAGTGGAAAATCAAACAAAGTGTCTGCCATTTCTCAACAAGATGTTTATATATATGATATCTTAATCACAGACAGTAATTATGAAACCTATCAATATAAAGGGAACGTTTCATTGGTAAGATAAGCTTAAAATAATTTGAAAATGAATTAATTTGAATGCGGTTTCTGCCCTGATTTTCCTGTTAAATTTATGCAGATACGATTTTAAATTCCTTTGGGCGTTCCCCTTTCTTAAAAAAGAAAGGGGCGGGCTTTTCGCTGCAATCTTTTGCAAGGGCAAAAGGATTTACGCTTCAATCCCTAACGCAGCATTAACGGCAATTACATTGACTTTCGTAAATATAAAACTTTCAATATTACTTAGGTATATTAAATGTCAGCCCATCTTCAAAACCCGAAAAATCAACTTTAAGTTTATGTGATTTAACCTGCAGTTGATTGTTAGTTTTTTTAATGGTGAGGTAGTGAAATGAGGGTTTATATTGAGGACAAATATCCGGAATTCTGCCCGCACCCTGATTAAGAGGCTGCTGAAGTCCGCCGCCGCCGCCAATTACTAAAAAATCCTTCCCCTCAAATTTGAAATATTCGAATGCGTGCGAATGCCCTGAAATAAATAATTTACACTTCCTGGACTTAATAAATAAAGGAACAAATTTTTGCTGCACCTCTTTAGAGGAGTCCACAACTGTGCTGTTTGAAAAAGGTGAATGGTGACAGCCCACAACAATAAACTGTATGGAAGAATCTTCATCCAGTCTGCTTAGCGTCTGGCCATACCATTTTTCTTGTATAACGTCATTTGCTTTTGTCAATTTGGTGAAATTTGAATTT
>CAISYK010000533.1 GCA_903889605.1 uncultured Bacteroidota bacterium | reverse complement strand
TTAATATTAGATTTGTAATAACGATTGCAATATTAGAAGTAAATAATATCAAAAACAAGTAAATAATAATAAATATTATCAACAATTATGGAAAACAGTGTAAATCAGAGATATAAGACACTAAGGTCACACCTTGGATTATCTCAAACGGAACTGGCTGAGCAGTTAAAAATCACTCAAGCTGCTATTTCCGCCTTTGAAAAAGGCAGGTCAGGTATATCGCCAGATATATTAAAAAAAACAAGTGATACTTTTAATGTTAATATGAATTGGTTGTTAAATGGTCAAGGCGAAATGTTTTTTAGAAACAAAAGGAAATAAGCAAATAGAATGGAAAGATGAAGCCTTTAGCGCATTGAGGGAAGAAGTAAAATATTTGCGTGAAATGCTTAATAAGTCGCAGGATGCCCTTTTTAATTATATAAACAAAGGAGATCACCCAAATTTTCACATGGCAAGTGATGTCCTTCGTGTAGTCTAATCTAACAATTAGGTTGCATATTCGGTTGCCCAAGCAGCTTAAAGTTGCTGGAAGTCAATAAAACCAATACAATCGGTACGTTAAAAAGAGTCCCGTCCGGTGACTGAACTCCTGCATTAGGGCTGTGGTAAGGACGGCAATATTTAACAACTTGGATATCGTTGCAATACAGCATGGTTATGAAGGGTTAATTTCCGGCGATTTTATTCCTATTAATGCAAACAGTGTCAGCAATATAATTCAGCTGGGCGGCACAATACTTAAATCCTCCAGGAGCGATCAGTTCAGAACTAAAGAAGGAAGATTATTGGCATACGAAAAAATTAAAAAAGAACAAATAGATGCCATTGTTTTGATAGGCGGAGACGGCTCTTTTCAGGGAGCTAAAGCATTTATTAAGGAATTTGATATTCCTTTTATAGGAATTCCCAAGACAATCGATAATGATATTTCTGATACTGAAATGTGCATTGGGTATGATACAGCTATTAATACTGCAACCCAGGCAATAGATAAGATAAGAGATACAGCACAATCGCACCAGCGTATATTTATTGTAGAGGTTATGGGCAGGGATTCAGGGTATATTGCTTATGGTGCTGGCCTTGCAGGAGGCGCAGAAGCAATTTTAGTTCCTGAAACAAAAGCAGATTTAAAAAATCTTGAATATTTATTAAGAGAAGGCTGGGACAGGGACAAGTCTTCTTTGATTATTATTGTGGCCGAAGGCGATGAAAGCGGCGGTGCTATTAAAGTTGCGGAGATTGTAAAATCTTTTATGCCGTCGCATTATGTAGGTATATGCATATTAGGACATATACAGCGCGGCGGAAGTCCTTCAGCTGCTGACAGGATTTTGGCCTCCAAACTTGGTTTTGAGGCCATAGAGGCATTGCTGAGGGGGGAAAGGAATGTTATGGTTGGAATTAAAAGAAATGAAATCCAGTTTACTCCTCTTCATCGCATAAAGCGTAATCATTTAAACATCAGTGATAATTTATTGAGGATGATGAAAGCTTTAACAAATTGATAATTTTTCCTGACTTTTTTAC
>CAISYK010000532.1 GCA_903889605.1 uncultured Bacteroidota bacterium | reverse complement strand
AGTATGGCTGCTTAAATTTTTACCGAACTATTGAATATAACGGTAAGGTAAATAAAAGATACAATGTTATTGATAATTATTCACATTTTAAATCTGCAACACTTCCAACAAATTTATATTTTTCAAAAACTGTATCTTTTTTTATGATGATGTATTATGAGGACAATACAAAAAAATCAGTATTCATTTATAAACCTCACCGCCATGTCATCTGGAAAAGAAAGTCCCCGCCAAAAAATGATCGGAATGATGTACTTAGTACTCACCGCATTGTTAGCTCTAAATGTCTCAAAAGATATATTAGATGCATTTATTGTAGTAAATAAAGGTTTAGAAAAGACCACAAGTAATTTCACTAACCGCAATGAAAATTTATATGCTGATTTCGATCTTGCAAAAAGTATAGATCCGATCCGCGTAAGCCCAAATTGGAAAATGGCGCAGGAAGTTAAAAAACATTCAGCTGAAATAACTGAATATATTGACAAACTGCAAAAACAATTAGTGGCAAAAACTGATGGTATTACGCTATCTTCTGCCGATACTCTGCAAATGGCTGATATTAAAAGCAAGGACAATTATGATATACCTACCAACATTTTAATAGGCGATTCTGAAGATGGATCAGCAGGAGCATCTCGTAAATTAAAGAATAAACTGATTGATTATAGGAATCGTCTTACAAATTGCATTTTACCGCAGGACAAAAAAAATATTAAACTTGATATAGATACAGAAGACCCAAAAAACACAGAAAATAATGAAAACTGGGAATTGTATAATTTTTTCCATCGCCCATTGGTTGCAAGCATTACAATTTTATCAAAGCTGAAAAATGATGTTAAAAATGCAGAGTCAGTAGTTGTAGACTATCTCCTGAAACAAAATGATACCGAAGCAATTAAATTTGATACCATAGCGGCAAAAGTAATTCCGCAAAGTAATTATGTACTGCTTGGAGAAAATTATAAAGCGGATGTATTTATTGCCGCTTTCAGTAAAACAAAAAAACCAGAGGTATTAATTGGTAAGTATAACGAAACCAGCAAAACATTTGACGGTACCCCTAATGCAATAGCTGTTGAAAATGGATTAGGAAAATATATCACTAAAACTGATAGAGAAGGACTGGTAAATTATTCGGGAACTATTAAAATAAAATCTCCGAAAGGGAAAGATGTGCTGTTTCCATTCAAATCTGAATACATTGTTGCACGGCCTGCATTAACCGTCTCAGCAGAAAAAATGAATGTAGTTTATATTGGATTGGATAACCCAATTTCAGTATCTGTACCAGGAGTTCCTAATGAAAAACTAACCGTAACTGTCAATAATGGATCATTAAAAAATAACGGCAATGGTAAATTTATGTTAAATGTCAAAAACGGTAATAAAACTGATGTTAATGTTTTCGCAACAATGGAAAATGGCGAGAAACGCAATATGGGTGTTATGACCTTTAGAGTTAAACGCGTGCCTAAGCCTGTTGCAAAATTTGGGAAAATAACCGATGAAGGAAAAATGACAAGGAATGAAATGGAAATAGAAAAAGGAATTTTTGCATCTTATGAAGATTTTGAATTTAACGTTGTCTGCAAAGTAACATCATTTAGAATGTCATATTCAACGCAGGGAGTATACATCGATGTACCTGTGGCAGGAAATCAAATTACTAAAGAAGTACTTGACGCCTATAAAAAATTAAAACGCAATGATAAAGTACGTTTTGAAGATATAAAAGCCGTAGGACCAGATGGTGCAACGGTAAAATTGAGTCCGCTGACAATAAAAGTAATCTGATGTTCAATGAAAAAAGTCCGCAGCAAAGGATATCCAAAGCTGCGCTTTTTTTCAATACAACATAAAGCTTGCAATACAAATATATAAATTCAATCGGAATATATTTTTTTTTACAACTTGTATCTTTTTACCTTTACCGGCATTATGATACAAAAAACAACACAAAAACCTTGAGCCTGCATCACAAAAATGATATTGATTTGAAGCTGGAAATGCAGCAGGTTGAAGCAGCAAAGGCCAATCCTGCGCAGTTTGATGTGCTGTACGAAAATTATTACAAATCCATATTTGTATTTATTTACCGCAGAACAGGAAATGAAGATCTTACTGCAGACATTACATCCCAGGTATTTTTAAAAGCTCTTATCAACATTAAAAAATTTGAGTATAAAGGAGTGCCTTTTTCAGCATGGCTGTTTCGGATTGCTTTTAATGAAATTAATATGTATTTTAGAAAAAACAATGCGCACAGGGTAATAAGCCTTGAACAAAGTAATATTAAACAAATATTTCAGGAAGTGCAGGAAGAGGATAATACGCAGGCACAGCAGAGAATGATGACAGCTTTAAAACAATTGGACGGAGACGATATTCAATTGATAGAATTACGCTTTTTTGAAAAACATTCATTTGCTGAAGTCGGAGAGATTACTGGAATAACAGAAAATAATGCAAAAGTTAAAGTATACCGCATTTTAGATAAACTAAAGAAAATATTACGTACAAAATAATTAACCGAAGTATTTTGAAACCTATAAGTAATGAATAACAATGGTTTTATTGATTAAATAGAAGATTAACACTCAGGAATACCAATGACAGATATAAATTTCAATATTGACAAACCAGATTTGCCTGACGACCAAATCAACAAACATAAAGATTTTAAAAAGCTAATGTATAATTATCAATTAGCTACAAAACCTTTGTACAAAACGCCATTATATAAATTAAAAAACAATAGAATATTAATAATTATTTTATTGGTTTTGCTGATTATGTTCATTATTGTGGAAATTGCAGAAAAAGAAAAAGAGCAGCCAAAAACGCCTGCTGAACAAGAACAAACGAAATGAAAATTTAAAAATAAAATTATGAAAAAAATAAAATACTTAGTTTTGGCAGTTACTCTGTTTTTCTCCTGCAAAAAAGAAAAACAATATAAGCCTGATGAAAATATTACATATACTCATTGGTATAAAACCCGAACAGGATCCTTGGATACATTATTTTCTGTATATATTCCAAATGCCTTTACGACCAGGGCTGATGGGAAAAATGATTCTTTTATTCCAAAAGGAGAGTTCACCGGAAATTATTATAATTTAAAAGTATTTGACCGCGGCGGAAGTGTTATTTTTAATACCAATGACCGCAATTTAGGTTGGGATGGCCGGATGGTAAATAACGGAAACTATGTACTAAGCGGAACTTATGTTTATAAACTTAAGATCTCTGATGCAATGGACAATCAATATGAATACAATGGCTCAGTGATTGCCTTAAGGTAAACTAAATCATTCGTATTGTATTTATCCTGCAGGCTTTCCTCTGATAATGAAGAAACCAGCTAAGTTGAATTTCATGACTCCCGCCTGTGGTTTTATTGGAAAGTTGTGAAACAGTATAATCATACGAATATGTAATTTTCAGAAAACGATTTTCATATCCGGCATTTATTATAAACGCATCCTGATTCCTATAATTTATGCCCATTACTGCCCATTTATATTTTAAATTTACACCCGCTAAAAACATCTGAAAATCTTGCTGCCTCATTATTAAAATATTAGGAGAAAGTATTATGTTTTTTTTACCGAAACTCAAATTAGCTCCAGCATGGACGGTTAATTTTAAAGGCAATTTACTGGGTCCGCCAAGTAAACCTTCATCCGGTTCTGTTAAATGATGTGCGGAGAACCCTCCATAAAAATTATTATTATACACAAGTAATCCAAACGAAAAATCTATATTGGATTTTGATGATAGGCCTTGGTATTCATTCGTATTATAAACGAAACCTCTTCTTTCATCTATTTGGTCGCCGAATGTCAGCTTGCTCCAATCAATGCTTTTCTGAAACAAACCTATGCTGCTGGCCAACTGCATGGCAAGTTTATGTTTGAATAATTCTAAATGACAGGCATAAGAAATGTCAATTCTGTTTGTGACAAGAGCTCCATTACCCGCGTTATCATTCATAATAATAATTCCCACCCCTCCGCCTAAAAAATTTACATTTTGATCAGCAGAAAAACAAAAAGTTTTAAAACCTCCATTAATTTGAGGCCATTGGATTCTATAACCTGAAGCAAGCACCAAAGAGCTGTCTGTTCCAGCAAAAGCTGGATTAGTATATATCCTTGAGTTATTGTATTGTGAAAAATGAGGATCCTGCGCAAATAAAAAAATATTGCTGAAAAGCAAAGCATACAGAGATATTAGATATTTCATGGAATGAGAATTCGTTCTTTTATTAGACTTTATATAAGTTAAGGTATTATTGTTTTCTTCTTTGCTTGACTCTAAAATTATGTAACCCACATCCTAATAAAATTAGCTGATCATGATTTTTATAGTTTTTTACTCTCAATTTGTATTTTAATATAAATATT
>CAISYK010000531.1 GCA_903889605.1 uncultured Bacteroidota bacterium | reverse complement strand
AGAAGGACAACGTAGATTAGCTGAAAGTTATCACAACATTGATCAAAATATCCAGTCTGAACAGGTCTATTCAAAATTACTGAACGCAGGTGGATCCGATTTACAGGAAGATTTTTACAACTATGCGATGGTTTTAAAAATTAATGGTAAACAGGAACTGGCGAGTTTGTGGATGGATAATTTTAAAGAGCTAAAACCAAACGACTTGCGTGCAAAAAGCTATGCTGCCAATAATAATGAATTAACTAACCTATTCAAAGATGATGGCAAATATAAAATAGAGCATTTGAATATAAATAGTAATACGGAAGATTTTGGCACTTGTTTTTATAAAAATAAAATTGTTTTTTCATCATGCAGGGCAAGAGCAAAATTGATTGAAAAGAAATATAATTGGAATAGAAAACCATTTTTAAAAATGTATATAGCAGAAGTGAATGAGGGGCAACTTGAAACTCCTAAAATTTTTGACAAAAATTTGAATAGTAAATTGCATGATGGACCTGCAAGTTTCAGCAATGACTATACTTATATGGCATTCACCAGAAACAATCAAGCTGATAAAAGTGCGGATGGCATTGTAAAACTTCAAATTTATTTCAGCAGTCTCAAAGATGGCAAATGGTCAAAACCAACTCCTTTTATTCTAAATAACAAGGAATATTCTGTTGGACATCCTTGTTTGACGTCAGATGGAAATACTATGTTTTTTGCAAGCGATATGAAAGGTGGATATGGCGGAGCAGATATTTACAAAATTTCAAAAAACGGACAAGTAGAATGGGGGAAACCTGAAAACCTAGGCAACAAAATAAATACTGAAGGCGATGAAATGTTTCCCTTTTTTGAAGAAAATAACGGAACACTTTTTTTTTCATCTAATGGACATTTAGGATTGGGTGGCTTGGATATTTTTATCTGTGCATCAAGTGGTTCTGGATTTGGCACAGTATATAATGCTGGGTTTCCTTTAAATTCTCAATACGATGATTTTGCTCTAATAGTGAATGACAAGCTTAGTAAAGGGTATTTTTCTTCTAATAGAATCGGCGGTAGTGGAAGTGATGACATTTATTCTTTTGATTTATTAAAATCTTTGAACATCGGCAAAAAAATATCCGGTATCGCAAAAAATATAGATGGAAACCCTGTCTCTAAAACGTTCATCACATTACAAGATGACAAAGGCAATGTAATTGATACAATAACAACCCAAGATGACGGAGCTTATACCTTTTTTGTTAGCCCGGATAGAAAATTTAACTTAATTGGAAAAAAAGAAAACTACATTAAGGGTGATAAAGCGGCCAACACTTTTGGAGAAGAATTAATTGTAAAAGCTGATGTTATACTTCTTCAAAAAAAAGAAACTATTGTTCAAAAAATTGTTATTCAAAAAATTCAAGTAGGAGCTGATTTAGGCAAAATATTAGAATTAAAACCTATTTATTTTGACTACGGCAAAAGCAATATCCGGCCGGATGCAGAAATTGAATTGGCAAAAATTGTAAAGACTATGAATGAATATCCTAATATGGTT
>CAISYK010000530.1 GCA_903889605.1 uncultured Bacteroidota bacterium | reverse complement strand
GGGCAAGTTTTGTTATTGGTAGTAAGTTATATGTTTGCATAGGATATAACGGAAGCTATAGTAATGATGTATGGGAATATAATTTCTTAAATAGCATCTGGACGAAAAAAAATGATTTTCCGGGTGCTCCCCGATGCGATGGTGTTTGTTTTTCCATCAATAATAAAGGTTATATAGGCATGGGTTATAGTCGCATAAACAATATTTCTAAGCTGTATAATGATTTATGGGAATATGAGCCAATATCCGACATTTGGACGAAAAAGGCGGATTTGCCCGCATTAGAAAGACAGCTTGCATTTGGTTTTTCAATTGGAAATAAAGGGTACATTGGGACTGGAACTGGAAATACTGGAAATGGTTATCTTAAAGATTTTTGGGAATACGATCCTTTTACTAATACATGGACACAAAAAGCCAATTTTGGAGGCATAGAAAGAATGTCCGCTTTTTCATTTGTTATAAATGGAAAAGCATACGTGGGAATGGGGCATGACCCCAATGATAATAAGCTAAAGGATATTTGGGAATATGACCTTACAAATGATATCTGGATGCAAAAAAATGATTTTGCAGGAGATGCTCGTGAAACTGCTTCAAGTTTTACTATATATAACAAAGGGTATGTAGGTACAGGAGATTTACCTGGAGCATCATGTGCGAAAGATTTTTGGGAATATGATCCTTTTGGTGATAACTGGATTAAGGTAGCTGATTTTTCTGGGGCGGATAGGTTTGGGGCAATTGGCTTTTCAATGGACAATAAGGGATATATTGGAATGGGAGGTGGAGTTAGCATGTACACCCATTATAAAGATTTTTGGGAATTTACACCAGATAGTGCTTTAACCACTTCAATTAATGGAAATGATAATGAAAATATGTTACAAATATACCCCAATCCTACCGGCAGTGTTTTTACTGTAAACTATAAATCAAAGAAACAAGGAGAGGTTATTCTAAAAATTTTTAATATGCTTGGTGCTTGCGTTTATTCTAAAAGCTATAAAAATTTTAATGGTGAATTAAAAGACATAATGGATTTAAGCAAAAACGGTAAAGGGGTTTATATGGTGCAAATTTTGAATGGACAAACAAAAAGCAGTAGGAGTTTAGTTGTGGAGTAAAATTATAGATGAAAAAAGCTCACCAATGAAATCGAAATGAATCTTTAAAACTCCTATTGCGTGGGGAGCAAAATTTTAGCTCTTTTTTTTTGCCTTTTTTTCAGGCAAAAAAAATGTGCTAAAATGTGCAGTTGGCGTTTTTTCTTTTTTTTAAGTGCGTTGGCAAAAAAACAAAATTTTCTTTTTGCGGGGGCGGTGAGTGTCGGCTTGTGATGTTATAATTTCAATTGTAAAACTATTTATTTTTTCCTTACGCCTTGTGTATAACGATTAGCTAAGTGAATGTGGCCGATTTCGTGAAAAGAAATTATAAAATTATTAGTGGCAAAAACCAAATAAAAAATAATTTTCTTCCGCTGTGAAAGGTTTTTGCCACGCCCGATTTTCAATGCGAACTCAAATGATGAAACTTACTATAAACGGCCATGTAACTTAGGTGATGTTGGGCGTTCGTTTTTTCTTTTTCCAGTCTATGGATATTCCGCGGGACACCCTGCGGTCATAATACCAAACTGTCTATGCAATAGTAAATGACAATTTGCGTCCAAGTCCAATTTCTAAAAGGCGATAAAGTGTCGAAAGTTGAATGTCGCTGTGTCCGTTTTCAATTCGCGAAATGAAACTTTTTTTCGTCCCGGTTTTTTCGGCAAGTTGTTCTTGTGTCAGGTGAGCTAAATGCCTTTCTTCTCTGATAACTTCACCGATTGCAAATGCTTTAGCTTTAATTTCAAATTCAGT
>CAISYK010000529.1 GCA_903889605.1 uncultured Bacteroidota bacterium | reverse complement strand
GCTGAATTTGACCAAAATAAATCATTGGATGCAGGTATATATATATATCATACCTTCTGTTCAAATAATCAGTTTGTTATTATTCACATCTTGGTTAACTTATATTTTCTGGTATGATCTATAATTTATTTATAGCTGCTGCTACACGAGTGTTGCGTGAAGGCCACGAGCGTTTGCAGCGCCAATCCCACCCGGACCCGTACATCCAGTCGTACATGCCCGGCGGCTCTCTGTTCATGCGCAACCCCTCCATCCCTCTCGAAGCACTCTTTCCCAACGGCATTCCCCCTGAATATTCAAGGTGCGTTTTTCATTGTGTATTATTATTTGTGATATTATTGTGTTACTATGTTATTATTCTATAATTAATTATTTCTTTCTGATGATATAATACTGATTGTATGTACTCGTATGCAGACGTCGCTTGAACATTGATATGTCTAATATTCCTGATGATCAACCATATGCTGATAAAGTCTTTGTGGATTCTGCCACAAAAAGTTATTGGATCAATCGATAAATCAAAAACAAGTACCGGCGGAACAATTGCTGCCAGCGCAGCATCAATTGATAAAAACAAGTTGGAGCAGCAAGTAAACAGTATTAAACTTACAAATGAAGCCAATAATAATACTGCATCTTCCAAAACCGCCTCTAATGATCAGGTTACTAAAGTTTCGCCGGATGCTTCAAATACCCATCCTGCCGATGCCAATACAACAGCAAAAGCATTTTCAGATATTAATACTCTATATTCAGATAAATTAGCTGCTGCCGAAAAAATCAGTAATGAAACTGATAGAGAAACACAAAAATCAATTGTATTAAAAAAATGGTCGAAAGCAATAGATGATGATGTTGCTAAGCAAAAGGCTGATTACATTGCATCAACAGACCCTGAAGTAAAAGCACAACTTTCAAAAAAAATAAATGATGCTGAAAACAGTTCAAAAGAGAAAAATGCACTGGCAGATCAAAGTTCGGCAAAAGCGGAAACTCTGGATAAACAAAATGTTGCCGCAGCATCTGCTTTTTTTAATTCCAACGTTAAGGATACCAATTCTGTTACTACAACTGATGTAGGAATAACAAAAGACACCGCAAAAAAACAATTTTCATATAATGATACTGCAGCCAGCAATAGAATTAATAAAGCCAATGTTCTTAATGACGAGGCCAATGCTTTAATGGCACAATCAGTTGTATATCAATTCGAAACTGTTGATAAAACAAGCGCCATAGCAAAAAAAGAAAGAAAAAAACAAGGTGATGCCTTAGTAAAACGCGCACATGATAAAAAAGTGCAGGCTTCTAAACTATTTGCAGAAGGAAATAAGACTGAATATAATTCAAATCAAACTCAGATTAAACCGCTGACTTCAAAATATTCGGCAAATAAGTCTCCTGAAATATTAAAAGCTCAAGCTCTGAACGATGAAGCAAAAAAGTATTTTGACAAAGCGCAGCAGCATCGGGGAAAGGCAAATTCTGCTTCTGAATACAATTCACTTTCTGCAGAATTAGATGCAGCTAAGACAAACGAAATGATTGCATTGGAAAAACAAAAACAATCAATTGATATTTATAAAAATTATGACCCAAATGCTGTTACTACGCCTTTAGCTGCTTCAAATGCTGTTGATACAAGTCATTACTTTGCTGATAATACAAAACCAATAAAAGATATTGCCGAACCAATAAAGGATAATACTAAACCAATAAAGGATAATGCTAACCCCGTTAAGGATAATACAGAACCATTAAACGATAATACTGTAATCGCTGAAAACACTGCAGTTAATGAACTTTCAGACATAAATAAGAAGTTCGAATCAGATTTAGCGGCGACAGAAAAAATAAAGAATGAAAGCGATCGGGAAAAAGAGAAAGCTGTTGTATTAAATAAATGGTCAGGAGCAATTGATGCTGATGCTGCAAAGCAAAAACAGGAGTTGGCTGCGGCAACAGACCCTAAAAAGAAAGCGCAGCTCGCAAAAAGAATAAGTGAATCTGAAATTAGTTCAAAAGACAAACAAACACAGGCCGACCAAAGTTCAGCAAAATCTAAAGCCTTGAAACAGACAGATATTGCTGCCGTTAAAACACCTGATAAAACAAATGCAAAAGATAATAATACTTTAATTGCAGTCAATAAAGCTTCTGCTGATTCTATTAAAGCAGACACTAAAGATAACACACCGGAAATTGCAGTTAAAAAAGCTGCCGTAATTTCAGAAAATTCAAATACTAAAAATAATGATGATTCAAAAAATAGTATTGCAAATTCTTCGTCAAAAAATAAAAATACAAATGCGGCAAGTCTCGATAAACAAGCCGATAGTCTGATAACTCAATCTAACGACTTAAAATTACAAGCTCTTAAACAAAATAATCCTGCTGCAAAAAAAGAGCTGAGCAGCAAATCTGCCGGTCTTGTAAAACAAGCACATGAAAATAAAATTAAAGCTGCTGAATTGAATGCTGATGCAAATAAGGCAGAATATACCGCAAACAGCAACCAGCTGAAAACATTGGCAAAATCATATTCAGCAACTAATTCAGATGATCTTTCGATGGCTGACATGATGAACGATGAAGCATTGATATATTTTGATAAAGCACAAAAAATACGTTCCCGTGCGGATTCGACCAGTTCGTTTGAAGAAAAAGAAACACTATTAAAAGATGCTGAGAAAAATGAAATGCTTGCTTTGGATAAGCAAAAAAAATCAGAAGATATTTATAAAAATCATAAAACAACAGTCATTTATGCTTCTACTGTACATGCTGTCCCAGTTAATAATACTAAAATTATAACTAATCCAGAAATTGCAAAAAATACAGACAGCAGCGCTAAACCCAATGTCAAAGGAGGAGAACCATTAGCACTTACCAGTAAAAACACTGTTAAAAATACAGTATTGCCGGTAAATCCTGCTAAAGAAGAACACATTAATACTACCGGTTCAAATACAAAAACAAATGTACCTGCAAATACAACTATTCCTGAAAAACAAAATGTATACAAAGACCCTGCAGCCATTGAGCAAATTTCGAAATCAGATTTGCTTAATAAGCAAACAAATGATTTATTGACTGAATCAGTTGCTTTGAAATCAAAAGCGGTGAAGGAAAGTGATATTGATGCAAAAAATAAAATATATACGAAATCAGAAGAATTAACAAAAGAAGCACAGGGAAAAAAACTGCTTGCTTTTCAACTGACTGCCGATGCAAATGCAACCGAATATAATTCTAATCAAAATCAATTGGATCAATTAGCGAAAGCTTCTTCATCAAATAATGATGCCGAACTTTTAAAGGCTGAAATTGTTAACGATGAGGCAAAAAAACATTTTGATGAAGCGAAAAAACAACGAATAGAAGCTGGATCGACAGATTCTTATAGTTCAAAAGAAACAAAATTGACCGATGCTCAAAACAATGAAACTGTCGCCTTGGAAAAGCAGAGAGAATCAATTGATTTATATAAAAAACACATTCCGAATATAGCTGCTTCAAACAAAAATCAAGCTTCAAACAATAATACTTCTCAGCCGACTAAAGTCTCACACGAGAATACATCTTTACCTGATAATTCAGCAGGCGATGAACACAAAATTATTATTACCGATATAACACCGCTCATATCAGGTTTTGTATTAACTCCAAATGAAGTTTTTGAGCAGAAATCAGTTCCTGTTTATTCATATAAGAATCCAATTCCAATAAATAACAAATTACCGGAAGGATTAATCTTTAAGGTTCAGATTGGTGCATTCCGAAATCCAATACCTCAGGATTTATTTCAAGGTATATATCCGATTAATGGTGAAACCACACCAGCTGGTTTTATTCGCTATACTGCAGGAGTGTTTGAGAAATATTCAACTGCAGATAAAATAAAAAATAAAATAGTTGAAATCGGATATAAAGATGCCTTTGTAGCAGCATTTTTAAATGGTAAACGAATCCCAATCAACCAAGCTTATGCTATGGCTGGAGGAACGCCTGCTACAGTTCTTCAAGTAAATAATCCAGCTGAAAATACAAATCACAATCCCGCTGTTGTAAAACCTGAAATTATTCCGGCTTTACCAGCAGAGGAACAATCGGAAATTGCCAAATCAAAAAGTTTATCGGCAGTTTCAGGCTTGTTTTATACTGTACAGGTAGGAGTATTTTCGAAGCCAGTTTTAGCCGATAGAGTTTACAGCATGACCCCTTTATACACCGAAACAGCTTCAAACGGATATTTACGTTACTACACTGGTATTTATAAAACTATATTACGCGCTTCAGAAGCTAAGGATATGGTTATAGATATTGGTATAAAAGATGCTTTTGTTACAGCTTATTATAACGGAAAACGTATTTCAATTCCGGAAGCTAAACAATACGAAACAAAGGGAGATGGTGTATTTTCAACCGAACCGATTCTTAATAAACTGCCTGTTTTTAAAGCTGTGTCAAAACAAAAATTAAAGCCTGAAATAAAGCCTGAAATAAAATCTGATATTGAAGACCCTGATTCGAATGATAAAATAACAATTGTTGACATAACTAACAGCGATGGACAACCACCAGTTGTTAATAATGAAGCGGCTCATAAATTAAACAAAATTGCTGTCAGCAATAATACCTCAATTATTGAATCGGATGGTGTTATTTTTAAAATACAAATTGGGGCATTTTCTGAGGAAGTACCTTTGGATATAGCAAACAAATTTTTAAAAATTGCCAGGCTTGGAATTAAAAATTATAAAGACAATACAGGATTAACCATTTATACCGTAGGTAATTTAAAAACTTATGATGAGGCTATTTCATTAAAAAAAGAAGTTGCAGCCGAAAGTCTTCCGGATGCATTTATAGTAGCATACCGCAATGGCGAAAAAATTCCTGTTGATGAAGCTAAACAAAAAAAATAGATTAATTGGACTGATAATCTAATTGAACAATTTGACAGTTTTGCAGTAATCAATGCGAATGGGTAATTTACAGATTCTTATCAGAACAGCTTAGGCTAATTCAATTATTAGGAAAATGGATAACAATATTAAAAAGCGATACGATACCGAAACAGAATCGGAGGTATCAATTGAAACCGAGGAGGCAGAGGAAACGGGCATGCAGATTATACTGTATAATGATGAGTTCAATACTTTTGCTTTTGTTATTGAATCATTGATAAAAATATGCAAACAGGACGCAGTTCAAGCTGAACAGTGTACTTTTTTAGTTCACTATAAAGGCAAATGTTCAGTAAAAAAGGGATCGTACGAAGAATTGGTACCTTACTGCACTGCCTTGCTTGATAGAGGCTTAACTGCCGAGATTGAATAGGAAGTGAGATATTAGATATTAGATATTAGATGTGAAATGTGAGATGTTTTTTTCCTAAGGTAATTTGATTTCCGAACAATGCATCAAAGTATGAATTATTACGAATCTGCGAACTACCAATCAATTACTATGTTCTTAATCTTACATAATTCGTTGAGATAATAGATTTTTCGGAAACCTATTTCTTTTGGGTATAACAAATCTCAATACTAAAATCTCAAATCCCAAATCTATTGAATTATAAAACCCTCCAAAGTACCAACCAAATCGTTCAATAAAACAGCTTTTTCAGTAGTAATATTTTTTTGTTCAGCTTTTACTTTTTTAATAGCTTCTTTCACATCAGCATTATTAAAAGGTCCTTCCATCATTGAAATAACAGTCATTGCTTCAAGCGAAACCAAATAATCATTGTCTAATGAAAGAAGTATAAAAAATGATAAATAGTGACTAAAGTTTATTTCTGATTCCCAGCAGGCAGATACTAATTTGTGTCTTACATTTTTTGCTTTGGGGCTCGCAATGGCTAATAAGAGTATATCCCCGCCCTTTTCTTTTCTTAATGTTAAAAGAGTCGCTTCTTTAAAATCCTTATTTGCAGGATCTGTTAAAAGCGAAATAAGGCTTGAAATTTTACTTTCATCTGCATTGGCGACATTCAACTCACCATCTTTTCCAACTATTGTAGTTATATATTCTTTGGAGTCGAAATATTTTTTTAGATCTTCAGTATTTTCCATTTTGTGTCAGTTCCATGATTTAGGATCAATTTAATTATTTTCGCACATTGCAAATTGCAGCGGGAAAAGTAATTATTCTTTATTCGTATACCAATGGAAGTTTATTTTTAATATTACTTCAATTCAAATGTCTCAGTTCCATCCAAGATTCCATTATTATATATCTCGGCTTTATAAAGTCCTTTCGCAAGCGCATTATCCGGCTTATAATCAAAACAAAGCATCATTTCTTCATTTTTATAATTTACCTCTTCCTTTAATGAATATGGAATCTGATTACCTCTATATTCGAAAAGGTTTTCTTTTGATTTCAGTAAAACATTATTATTGGAATCTATGAATCGAATATATACATCTTTTTTACCCTTGGCCGCAAATTTATTACTGCCGATGGAAAAACAAATCCTTATCGCATTTGACTCATTTGCAGCTTCAACTACGGTTACATTATTTTTAGGATCAAGTTTTACTCCGCGTGTAATTAAATCATCAAACCGCAGATTGTCGTTTTGAAGGCTTTTTATACTGTCTGTCAACTCTGCCTTACTTTGCTTTAACATCGCAATTTCTCCATTTAAAGAGTTTTGCTGATTGTATGCGAGCCATCCGGTAACAGCAGTTGAAACAAATAAAGCAGCACTTACGCCTATCCACAAAATAGGCTTTTTTGCTTTAACTGAAGTAATTACTGTTTGCGGTTTATTTTTCTCAGATACTGCTGATTCCGATTTTTTCACCAAAGTATCAGGAGCAGCATTTGATGACAAAGATATATTTTCCTCTTTAACAAAAGAATAGGATTTATTATTCGGATAATTACTTTGATTCGCTTCAGTATATATTTCGTTTGTTACAAGTTCATGTTTTTTATCTGGAGTGATAACAGGTTTTACTTCCAAATCCTTTTCAGCAGATATTTGTTCTTCGCTTGAAGCTGATGCTTTTAAAGGCGGAACATTATCATTACTTTCTTCTTTTTTATCTATTACCTGCTGTTTAACAGGCGCAGAATAAATTGAAGAAGGTTCAACTTTGGAAATATTGATGGACTTATGTTCAGGATATTCAGAAAGTTTCATTGTTTGTTTAGGACTATCTGTAACACTTGCCAAAACAGGTTCTTTAGCTTTATCCTCGATTGAAACTGTGTTCTTATTTTCAATATTTGTAATTGGGGCAACCGGTTTTTCTATATTTTTCTCCGCAGTAATTTCAATAATTAAACTTACTGTCTTGTGAGATAGATAATTACCATTAGAACTAATATTTTCGGAAGAGGAAGATAACTTATATGCTATTTCCGAATTTTCTTCATTTGGTTTTTCTTGTTTCTTTTCCGCGGATGATTCTTCAGTGATAACAGTGGTTTTCTGAGATGAGTATTTATCTTTAGAATCAGCACTTAAATTGGAAGATGATGTTGTATTGGTAGTATTTACTGGTGCTTCAATCAGTTTTTCTGTTTTCTTTTCATCTATTGCAGCACCACCTAAATTTACTGTTTTATGTGATGAGTAATTTTCTTTAGTGCTTATATTTGCAGAAGAAATTGGTGTAGGTGTAATACTTGATTTAACTTCATTGGTTTTTTCTTCTTTCTTTTCAGAAGTTTCTCCATCGACTTTAATGGTTATCTTTTGAGAAGATAAATTATCTTTAGAATCAGTGTTTACAGGAGGAGAAAACTTATTGATTTGTTCTTCTTTTTGTTTTTCTGTTTTCTTTTCGTCAGTTACAGCACCCGATAAATTTACTGTCTTAAGAGAAGAATAATTTTCTCTGATGCCGGTATCTGCAGAAGAAATTGGTGTAGTTGTAATATTCGATTTAACTTCATTGGTTTTTTCTTCTTTCTTTTCAGAATCAGATCCATCTACCTTGATAATTATCTTTTGAGAAGGCAGACTATCTTTAGAATCAGTATTTACAGGAGGGGAAAACTTACTGTTTATATTATTAACTAACTCTTCCTTTGGCTTTTCTGTTTTCTTTTCATCAATTGTCCCACCAGATAAATTTACTGTCTTAAGAGAAGAATAATTTTCTTTAGCAGCTGCAATATTTTTAGGAGCAGAAGACGGCGAATTTGTAATATTCAAATTATCTTCCTTTAATGTTACTGTTTTACTTGGCAAATAGGTTTGGTCAACCATAGATATTAGTAATAAAATTATAAAGCATTTTTCAATTGCTAAAATAAAATAACATTAATTTTTTCGTCAAGAATTAAAATCAAATATAAAAACAGATAAGTCATAAACTTGTTTCACTGCATTAAGCCAAAAACAAATTATTCAAATAACATCCTGTTATGGTTTTTCCGGTAATTTATTGTATGGGTCAATGCCTATCTTATCAGGTTTTTGGCTAAGAACAAGGTTTAATGATGTGATTGTTTTTGTAAATTTATAGCTTTTCAAGTATATTTCTTTTCCGTCTTTAAGCATTCCAATTTGAATTTCGTCATTTATCATTTCTTCTTTTACTTTTCCCGTTTTGGCATCGCTGACGAATTTTTTAGCAGTAACTGTCAATCCAACTTTAAAAGTTGCAGCTACCGGAATGCATGTAACATTACTAACTCTGACTTCATAATAGGTTCCGCCTTTTACAGCAGCTGCAGCCGGACTCTGCTTTTGATTTGCTGCGGCAGGTTTTTCTGATTTGTCGCCATCTGCTTTAAGGCCGGACATATGCTTTAAATTCAACCCATATAATACAACAAATACTACAGCGAATATTAAACCAAGGATTGCAGATAAACCGCCTATTAATCCAAGCCCCATTATTAAAGGCATTGCGGCTTGAATGATTTCGAATGGTGCATAAATAAAATATCCAAGTTTTTTTTGTTTCCACATCATAAACACACCAAATAAAATGGGTAAGTTTAGTATCGCCTGTATTAAAGCTACCAAGGCCCATTTATGATAATCCAATCCCATTACGTTAGCCAATGCATTCGCGGCTTCACCTGCTTTAGCACCATTTTGGGCGGCCACACCTTCAAGCGCATTTCCTGCAGTAGCTAAAGCAGAATAAGATAAAAAACTCATTATACCGCTAATCAAGCTGAATCCAATGCCAACAAAAGATAAGATGCATAATATAGTTAAAAATAAAGGCCTTTTTGCTGGAATAGCAGCATCTGTAGTCGTAGTTGGTTCCATAGTTTTTCAGTTTACTATTAGTTTATATAATGAAATATTATTTTTCTCTTCTTGGAGTACAAATATATTAAATTTTCTAAATTGATGAAGTATTCAATGCAAATAGATTCATTACACATATTTACGAATTTTTTAGTTCTTTTTGGCGTTACCTTTTCTTAAACAAGAAAATGGCGGGCTAGGAGTTTATCCTGAACGAAGCCGAAGGGCTTCAAATTTTTTTCAAGGGTCAAACGATTTTCGCTGGTCAAATAGACAAATGGAATTTCACCATGAGCCTCTCACAGAAAGTGAAGCTCTCAATCATAGGCTCAAAGTATACTTAGATTAAAGATATTACTACCTTGGGGGGGATAATGACTTTAGGGATTCACCAATACTGCAGACTATTATACTTTTAAACAAAACTCGAAAGCGGGCTGTAAGCAAAAATCAACAGACTTTTACACTGCTAATATATTACTTGGGGTACACAAAGGCAATGTCATTTTATATTGCTTTTTTGAAGAGAATTGATCTTGAAATGACAGCACACTGGCAGTTTCGAGCGGAATAGAAAAACGATGCGGCATGCACTAATTGAACTATTTTATAAGTTTAATTTGTATTAAAGCGAAGTATGTGTCTTTTTCAGAAACAAAATTTGCCTATGCACAGTTTTCGATCCTCAATAAGTGAAGGAACTGCCGCGTATCATTACCACTGGCTTTTCGAATAGCCTGCACATGGCGTTTGAATTTTGTTAGTCTTAAAAAATAACTTTTGCTTAACAAGAATGATTAAAATGCCGGCAGGAGGGCTATTTTATATCATATTTAATTTTCTCAGCAGCTCTTTTTTAAACTGCCCGGCAATAGGCAATGGATGTTTACCTGTATATGCCGAATTTTCTTCAATATTGTCGATATGATTCAAAGCAACGAGGTATGACCGGTGCAGGCGGAAAAACTTATCTGTCGGCAGTTTATCTTCAATATTTTTCAAAGTAATATGAACCGTATGGCGTTTGTCAGAGGTGAAAATATTTACATAATCACCGATTGCCTGTATATAATGGATACTTTCCAATTTTATTTTAATCAGTAAACCACCGGAACGAACAAATATATATTCCTTATTAGTTTCATTAATAACTGGCTTTTGATCTTTATTTTCAAACAATTCTTTTGCTTTTGTAACGGCTGCCATAAATCGCGGCAGGTTCACAGGTTTAATAAGATAATCTGCTACATTAAGCTCGAAAGCTTCTGCTGCATAATCTTTTTTGGAAGTAACAAGTATAATTATAGGATGTTTGTCGAGATTTTTTATCAAATCAATTCCCGACATCCCGGGCATTTCAACATCTAAAAATACAAGATCAACTTGTTCGTTTTTAAGATATTCAAAAGCTTCAACCGGACTTTCACACTCCTGCACCAAGTTTAAAAAACTAAACTGTTCTATTAAAAGTTTGATTGTTTCACGGGATAATTTACTATCATCAACTACTATGCACTTCATAAATTCAAATTTTTCAATTAATTGAGTAAATATCGGATACTCTTCTTTAAGAGTATTTTTGTCGGCGAAACCCTTATGATGCAAAGCTTTGCTGCGGTATTTATTTTTGTATTTTAACTTGGAACCTCTATTTATTTGTTTTATTAACAAAAACTAATTACAATTCTATTATTTCATTTTTCAATTCCATGTATACCTCTTTGCTG
>CAISYK010000528.1 GCA_903889605.1 uncultured Bacteroidota bacterium | reverse complement strand
GTTTAGGTTTTTCATTAGTTGAGCAAACTTCATTTTTTGTAAAATCAGGGCTTAAAGATGGATTTTCAGGCTGTTCCGGTGTTTTTTTTAGAAGTTTTAAAGAAAAAAGCTTCAGTTCAGAAAAAATGTATATCTTTGCAATCCTTATTTAAAGAAAAAGAATATTAATATTAATAGCGCTTCCAATCGGGCGAGCGCATAAAACATAAGTAAAATGTTACGTACGTTCCAACCTTCGGTAAAGAAAAGAAAAAACAAACACGGTTTCCGTGAGAGAATGGCATCAGCAAATGGCCGTAGAGTATTAGCTTCACGCAGAGCTAAAGGAAGAAAAAAACTTACTGTTTCTGACGAAAAAACTCATAAATAAAATTAATTTGAAAAATTGGTTTATTTGAAAATCAGATAATTAAAAAAGCTTCTCCAAAAGAGAGGCTTTTTTTTTGAAAACTTGTTAATATATTTTTTTCTAAAAAACTTCTATTTATAAGTACTTTCGTTCATCAGTTTTTTATTAATAGGATAAAAGAATAATCAAAATATGGCTGTACCCAAACTTAAATCTGAAGGTAAATGTATTTATTGTGATGAATTATTCACCAAGGCTGGAATATCAAAACATTTGAATCTTCATCTGGAAGAAGAAGTCAAAAAACAAAAAAATGAAAAAAAATCAGCATTTCACATAAGAGCGGAATCCGATGAAATGTTTTTAAACTTGCTGATTGATGGTGATGCTCCATTGGGGATCCTTGATACATTTCTTCGTGAAATATGGTTAGAATGCTGCGGACATATGAGTCAATTTGGAACTTATGGTAAGGAAATCAATATGACAAAAAAAATATCGACTGTTTTTAAATCAGGCTTTGAAACTACTTATGAGTATGACTTTGGCACAACAACCCAGTTAGATATCAGAGTATTAGCAGTTTATCCATTTACAGTAAATGGCAAAATTCAACTTTTGTCGCGTAATGAACCACTGGAAATTCTTTGCCATAAATGCAGCAAGGAGCCGGCGGAATCTATTTGTAATGTTCACATCTATGATGGAGAAGCATTATTCTGCAAAAAATGTGCTGTACTGCATAAAAAGGAATGTGAGGATTTTGCTGATTATGCCGAAATGCCGGTTGTTAATTCTCCACGAATGGGCGAATGCGGATATACGGGCGGGGTAATTGATTTAGAAAGAGATGGAAGGTTTAAAAAATAAATAATTTTGCAGCTTTGGTAATGATTATGAAAGCCTGATTTCGTTGCTTATTGAAAAAATTGAAGAATAGTTAACCTTAATAATATATATGCCAAGAGATCATTCCATAAAGTCAGTATTAATAATAGGCAGCGGCCCAATCGTTATAGGGCAGGCATGCGAATTTGATTATTCAGGATCGCAGGCTGCGCGTTCTCTAAAAGAAGAGGGAATAATAGTTACACTAATCAACTCAAATCCGGCCACGATAATGACGGATAAAGTAACAGCTGAAAATATTTACCTTTTACCGTTAGAAGTAAAATCAATCATCAAAATATTAGAAGAGAATAAACATATTGATGCGGTACTGCCTAGTGTCGGCGGTCAAACGGCCTTAAATCTTGCAATGAAATGCGACGAAATGGGTGTTTGGAAAAAGTATGGCGTGCGTATGATAGGTGTTGATATTGATGCCATTGAAGTAACTGAAGACCGTGATAAGTTCCGTCAGCGTATGGAATCTATCGGCGTAGAGATGGCTCCATCCAAAATATGCCGCTCATTTTTGGAGGGTAAAGAAATTGCACAGGAGTTTGGTTTTCCATTGGTAATACGTCCATCGTATACCCTTGGCGGCAGCGGCGGGGCGGTTGTTTATCTTAAAGAAGAGTTTGACAAAGCTCTTGACCGGGGTCTGCATACATCACCTATTCACGAAGTCCTTATCGATAAGGCGGTACTGGGCTGGAAAGAATTTGAGCTTGAATTACTTCGCGACAGTAATGACAATGTAGTTATTATCTGTTCCATCGAAAATTTTGACCCTATGGGCGTGCATACCGGCGATAGTATTACTGTTGCCCCTGCAATGACTTTGTCGGACAGCACTTATCAAAAGATGCGTACTATGTCAATCAAGATGATGCGCAGTATCGGCAATTTTGCGGGCGGATGCAATGTACAGTTTGCCGTTAATCCTGATGATTCTGAAGATATTATCGCGATAGAAATCAATCCTCGTGTATCACGTTCATCTGCATTAGCAAGCAAAGCAACCGGATATCCAATTGCAAAAATAGCAGCAAAACTGGCTATCGGATTTAATCTTGATGAGTTAGAAAATCAAATTACAAAATCAACATCTGCTTTTTTTGAGCCTACATTGGATTATGTGATCGTTAAAATTCCCCGTTGGAATTTTGATAAATTTAAAGGCGCTAACCGCGAATTAGGTTTCCAAATGAAGTCGGTAGGGGAGGTGATGGGCATTGGAAGATGCTTCCAGGAAGCATTGCAGAAAGCATGTCAGTCGCTGGAAATTAAACGGAACGGTTTAGGTGCTGACGGCAGAGAAGTAACCAATCAGAATGAATTATTAAAAAGCCTTGAACGGCCGAGCTGGAACAGGTTATTCCATATTTACGATGCAATAAAATTAGGTATTTCCATAAAAACAATACAAAAACTAACCCGTATTGATCCATGGTTTTTGAACCAGATTGAAGAACTGATCTTGCTTGAAGGGGAAATATCAAAATATACATTACCTGAGCTTCCGAGAGATATTTTGTATGAAGCCAAGCAAAAAGGGTATGCCGACAGGCAGATTGCTCACCTTTTAAAATGCCTGGAAAGTGAAGTATTTAACCGCAGACGGGAATTGAAGATAAACCGTGTTTATAAATTAGTAGATACGTGTGCGGCAGAATTTGAGGCGAAAACGCCGTATTATTACAGCACATTCGAAGACGAAAATGAATCAATAGCTTCCGACAAGAAAAAAATTATAGTATTGGGCAGCGGGCCTAACCGCATAGGGCAGGGAATTGAGTTTGATTACAGCTGTGTTCACGGGGTGCTTGCTGCTAAAGAATGCGGCTATGAAACTATTATGATCAACTGCAATCCTGAAACAGTTTCTACGGACTTCAATATAGCGGATAAATTATATTTTGAGCCTGTTTTCTGGGAACATATTTATGATATTATTTTGAATGAAAAGCCTGTGGGCGTTATTGTTCAGTTAGGCGGACAAACAGCCTTGAAGCTGGCTGAAAAATTAGAACGTTATGGAATAAGAATTTTAGGTACCGATTATAAATCCCTGGATCTGGCGGAAGACAGAGGAAGTTTCTCCAAGCTGTTAAAAGAAAATAATATCCCATATCCGAAATTTGGTATTATTGAAGATGGAGAGCAGGCGGTCGAACTTTCCAGAACATTAGGTTTCCCTCTGCTTGTGCGTCCTTCGTATGTATTGGGCGGACAAAACATGAAAATTGTTATCAATGAAGCAGAGCTGGAGCATCACGTAGTAAATTTATTAAAAGAGCATCCTGGCAACCAGGTATTGCTCGATAATTTTATTGAAGGAGCGATAGAAGCTGAATCAGATTCCATTTGTGATGGAGAAGATGTTTACATTGTCGGTATCATGGAGCACATTGAGCCGGCAGGAATCCATTCAGGAGATTCGTATGCTGTGCTGCCTCCTTTTGATTTGAGCGAAAATGTGCTTAATCAAATTAAAGATTATACAAAAACTATTGCATTAGCTTTAAACACTGTAGGTTTATTAAATATCCAGTTTGCAATTAAGGATGAAGTGGTATATATTATAGAGGCCAACCCTCGTGCTTCCCGCACTGTTCCTTTCATTGCAAAGGCTTATGATGAGCCTTATGTAAACTATGCGACAAAAGTAATGCTCGGTGAAAAGAAAGTGAAAGACTTTAATTTCAATCCGCGTAAGATTGGATTTGCGATCAAAATTCCGGTATTTTCATACAATAAATTTCCTGAAGTAATTAAAGAATTGGGGCCTGAAATGAAATCAACCGGTGAAGCAATTTACTTTATTGATGATCTGATGGATGAATTTTTTCATACTATTTATTCAGAACGAAATTTGTATCTAAGTAAGTAGTTATTTTATAATTATTAAATACAATAAACGCGGGCTAATAAGCCTGCGTTGTTTTTTATAATTGATTTTCAAATTATTGTAATATGGTTAATTTTTTTGCAGCTGTTAATGTATTCGTTTTACTTTTCATTTCTTTTTTGAGCCATTCGCAAAGCACAGCTTCGAAATCAGAGCCTTACTTATTAGTATTTAATCATCCGGGCAAAGAAATTGATTTTAAGAACTTTGATATATCTGCTGTTGCAGAAGATTCTGCAGGCTTTATATGGATTGGCACTGATAATGGTTTATACCGATATGATAGTAAAACTTTCAAAGTATTTAAACATATTCAGGTGGATACTAATACATTTGAAACAAATGCTGTTAGATCACTTTTGGTTACAAAAAAGGGAAGAGTTTGGGTTGGTTTTGATGGAGCTGGAATATATAGATACGATCCAGTCGACGAAAAATTTAAGCAATATAAAAACCCTGTCAATACAATTAGTTCGGCAAGAGTAAATTGGATGGCAGAGGATAAAAAAGAAAGAATTTGGATGGGTACTTATGGCGGCGGTTTGTGTGTTTTTGATCCAAAAACAGAATCGTTTAGTAATTTTATTCATAAAGATAATGACAGCAGCTCGCTATCAGGAAATTCTATCAAAATAATGGATATTACCAGAGATGGTAAATTTTGGTTAAGTTATGATGGAAATAGAGGACATGATATCGATCTGTTCGATCCCGAAACGGCCATAGTTAAAAAATATTATGTGCCATTTAGAAATACTGATTGTTATGGTATTACTTATGCAAAACAAATTTCAGATACTGAATTGGTATGCATCTCAGAAAAGGAATTGATTTTTTACAATTTGAAAACTAAGCAGTGTAAAACATTTTATCATAATGAAAAAAATTCAGCATCAATCTTATCGTCTCCATCAGGACTATTAATACTTAATAATGGAAATATCCTTTTGAAAACAAATGTGGGCTGTGATATTTTTGATAAACAAAATGAAACAGCTCAGCATTTTATTCATGATCCGGCTGACCCTATCTCTCCGAATGACGGAAAAGGGTCATTTCAGACATTTTTTGCAGAT
>CAISYK010000527.1 GCA_903889605.1 uncultured Bacteroidota bacterium | reverse complement strand
ATTGATCCATACAATAAACTAATCGACCGCACACCTGATAATAATACCAAATCTATAAAAGGCGGGGATAAGGATAGTGGTGGTGCAGATGAAGGTGAAAAAGTTACTATTAAGATTGGGGGGTAGGATTAATTCCCCCATAAGCGTTAGCTTTGTGGGTTAGATGGGGGGAGTGATAGCAAGTGTGTTGCAGGGGGAAAGTTTTTATTAATCTCAATCAACGACAATACAATATCAATTTATTCTTTGATAAATCTTTTGCTTAACGTTTTTTCACTTTGTGTTGTTATATTTAAAAAATACATTCCTTCTGTTAGGGCAGAAGTATTAATTGAATTGGTTTCTAATATTAAACCAACCGATTGTCCTAAATAATTAACGCATCTTATACTTTTTATTTTTTCATCTGATTGTATGAATAAATTATCCTTAACGGGATTCGGTGAAATAGAAATAGAATGAGCATTAATTGAATTTGTAATTCCACTTGTTAATACAATTGCACAAATACTTGTATCCATGCATACACCGTTAGACAATACCACCGCATAACTACCACTTATATTTGCAATAAATATTTGATTGTTTTCTCCTTCAATTGGCATATCCCCATTGTTACAATCTATCCATTGGTAGGTTAATGTTGAATCACCTGCAGTTAAAATATTCTCTGAAACATTAACTGAAAGGTTTAGGGGTGGCAATACAGTAATTGTTATTGTTGCGGTATTAGAAAATTCATTTTCATCAGTCCCTGTTACAGTGTATGATGTTGTTGAAGCAGGAACAAAGCTTAGCCCATTGCTTACTCCATCTGTCCATGAGTAATTTGATGCTCCGCCTCCGGTTAAGGTTACACTGCTTCCGGCACAAATGCTGTCTGATGTTGCACTTGCTGTTACTAATGGTATATAATTTAAACTTTCGTAACTAAGACACTAAGAACACATAGATTCACTGAGTATTTCTAAATATTTTCTACTAGAAAGCTCAAATATAAGGCCCCTCCACGGTTAGAAAAACTAAAAAGTAATTAAATTTCAAATGGACAAACCACCATTATAGAAATAAATATTGCCATGGAATTCTATGAAAATATCAACAGCCAAAAATGATATTTGAAATGGTATTATTGATAGCCATAAACTGTTAAATTATCGCCGAAATCACAATTTCATTCAATTGAAAACGTTAATATAGATAATCATTGAATTGGTAATTTAAAGGTCTTAATAAGAATAAGCAATAGCTAACATTATTTGCCCGCCATTCTAAATATTCAAAAACATTTTCCAGAAAAACTATAATAATAGTTGTAGTAAGTTTCCGGGAATTATTTTATTCACTTTAATCTAAATGTGAAATCTCAAAATATAAATTATTGTTAGTTATTACCATATTCTCTTATTATTGTATTTAAAAACCGTCATTATCTGAATGGGGACAAACTATCGACGAAGCTTAAAATACAATAGCCAAAATCTGTTAATTTGTCGCCAAAACAACAATTTCATTCTAACAAATACGTTAAACAATAGTTAGTAGTCAAGAGGGAGATTAAATAGCCTGAGTTAAGAAAAATAATAGCTGAAAGAGCCCTCCAGTATAAATAATTATTAAAAATAAACACATGAAAAGAACAAAAAGAATATTTCAAATAAGTCTAATAACATTGAGTTTATTGGGCTTCGCAGGTGCGAAAGCACAACAAATTATTTCAAGTCACTATTTCGGACAAAATGCATGGATGCCTTATGCTATAGGCAGCAGCGTGATAAATGGTAAACTGGATCAGCATTGGGGCGACATAAAAAACAGCGGCGCTTCGCTTATTCGTTATGGAGGAATTACAGCAGATAAAAACATGCCCACTAATGCACAATACATAAGCATAATAGATTCTGTTCGTGCAAATGGTATGGAACCAGTAATTCAGGTACCATTTAATAATAACCAATTTACGGCACAACAGGCTGCTGATATTGTAACGTACATAAATATTACAAAAGCCAGACATATAAAATACTGGATCATTGGAAATGAACCGGATTTAGGATATTCATATTCTACCTCGGCACAAATAGCTGCTTACTATAGACCGTTTTCTTCAGCAATGAAAAGTGCTGATCCTTCAATTCTGATTGTCGGACCGGAAATTGCAAGTTTTAACAGGACTATAATAAATGGTTTAACTACCCCCGGAGGTCCTGATGATATAACCGGAACAGATGCTTCTGGAAGATATTATCTTGATGTTATTTCATTTCATACATATCCATTTAACGGCACTCAGACAAGAGCTCAGGTGATATCAAATTTAACCAGCTCATATCAATTACAAGACAATTTAATTTATTTAAACAGCCGGGTAGCATCATGCAATTCATTTCATAATAGAACAGGGGCTTCCAAACTTAAAACAGCAATTACCGAAGCTAATATAAATTGGCAGAACAGCGCTTCGGATAATCTAAACGGCTTAGGTGTAAATAGTTTTATCGGAGGACAATTTGTTGCAGAAATGATGGGTATTGGAATGAAAAACGGCTTAGATTTTATTAATTTATGGAGTGTAATTGAGGGGAACTCAACTGCTCTGAACATTGGATATTTAGATCGTTCTACTGGAGCAAAAAAACCGATGTATTATCATTTTAAGATGATGGCCGATAATTTAAAAGGTAATTACGTTGATGGTATTTCAAATCAGGCTAACGTAAAATCTTTTGGAAGCCAAAATTCTCAGCAGGTTTCTGTAATGATATTAAATGAGGATCTAACCAATAACTATAATGCATCAATTAGGCTGAATTCATCTCCAATTGCCGGAAGCAGTACTTTAAAAATTAATATTGATGCCGGAATAGATATTGAATATAATGATGTAATTGCAAGTCAGTCATCAGTTTTATTGACATTTAATTCATCCGGAACACTAATAAGGAAAACCGAATATTCGCTTTCAGGCAATGCTATGGCTAATCTTGCTCCAACTGTTACAGAATTTCTTAGTACAGGTATAGCATCAAATATATCAGTAGATGCAGGCCCGCTTGATATAAAAAATGTATTTCCGAATCCAAGTAATGGAAAATTCACTGTTGAATTAAATAAAGCAAATGCAGGGGAAAAGAATTATCAAATTCAGCTTTTCAATGTAACCGGGCAGGAAATTTACAATAAGAAATTTCCATTCGTAGGCGGAAAGGAAGCAATTGAATTAGATCCTTCAATTGCAGACGGACAATATATTGTTAGAGTGAAGGAGGACGAAGCAGACAATTATCTTGTAAGAAAAATTGTTCTCAAAAAATAATATAATTTATAATACTT
>CAISYK010000526.1 GCA_903889605.1 uncultured Bacteroidota bacterium | reverse complement strand
CTTTTTATATGGAATGACCGCTATGGGAGGTACAAATAATCTTGGGGTAATATTTAAAATTATGCCCAATGGAACAGGATATTCTAAACTCCTTACTTTTTCGAAATCTCCAAACGGAAATACTCCTTTCGGATCACTTATTTCTGATGGAAAATTTCTTTATGGTATGACATCATTCGGAGGTACTGAAAATAACGGAACAATTTTTAAAATTAAACCTGATGGTTCCGGGTATCTTAAACTCCTTGATTTTGCAGGTTATAGGAACGGAGGTCTTCCTTTTGGATCTCTGGTTTCTGATGGAACCTCATTATATGGAATGGCCGGTCAAGGCAACCGTGATATGGGAATAATATTTAAAATTCAACCTGATGGAACAGGATTCAGCAGTCTGTTTGTTTTTTCCGGAGCGGCAGATGGAAAAGGTCCTCGAGGCTCGCTTTTTCTGCAGGAAAAATTTCTCTATGGAATGACTGCTTCAGGGGGGGCAGGCAATATGGGTGCCGTATTCAAATATGGAATATTAGGCATTGTTGATGAAAACAATGAAGGCGATGTTTTTAATATTATTCCTAATTCCACAAAGGGAATGTATATAATCGAAACAAAAGAAAATGATTGTACTCTTACTATAACTGATGTTCTTGGAAAAAATATTTACCAACCCCGAATTATTCCGATAGTTGGCGGAACGAAAAATGAAATAGATATAAGCAAGCAGCCAAAAGGTACTTACCTTCTAAACTTCAAAGCAAAAAATGGAACGTATTCACAAATGAGAATCATTTATAAGTAAACCTCACAAAAAAAGTTTTCCCAATTGCAGTATGAATCCTCGAATAGTGACGTTAACAGAAAAAAAATTGATTGGAATACGAATGGCAATGTCTTTTTCCGGCAATAAAACAGGGGAATTATGGAGACGCTTTATGCCAAGGCGGAAAGAAATTCAGAATAATATTGGGTCAGAACTTTATTCAATTCAGGTGTACGGACATTTGTATTTTAATAATTTTAACCCTAAAACAGAATTTGAAAAATGGGCGGCGATTGAAGTGAATGACTTTGAATTAATACCGGTTGAAATGGAAAGCTTTATTCTGACAGGCGGGCTATATGCAGTTTTCATACATAAAGGTTCAAGCACTGACAATAAAACTTTCCAATACATTTTTACAACCTGGCTTCCCAATTCAAATTATTTATTGGATAACAGACCTCATTTTGAAATATTGGGTGATAAATACAAAAATGAAGACCCAAATTCGGAAGAAGAAATATGGATTCCCATTAAGGCTAAAAAATAATGCTTATACTTTAAAGATAAAGAATTGATCACCTAAATGCATTAATAATTTGTAAAAACAAAAACGCCCAGCAAAATACAGGGCGTTTCTTTTTTACCAATATATCAGGAAACTAATTCCCTATTTCATATCATTCATAATAGAAATAGTTTCATTCAGATAAATATCTTTTTTTATACTCTTAAACCAATCTTTAGCCTTATTCGCTTTAG
>CAISYK010000525.1 GCA_903889605.1 uncultured Bacteroidota bacterium | reverse complement strand
TGCGTATTGATTCAAAAGATTGCCGGTTGATCAACAGGATCCCTATTGGCAAAAGGCCAATCGGGATGACATGATGCAGAAAACTTCTACAACCAGAGCCTTTCAACAGATATTGAATCTGTCCTGTCATCCCGAGCTTTTCGCGAGGGATCTTGTTTGTATTTTACAAAATTGCGTATTGATTCAAAAGCTTGCCGGTTGATCAACAAGATCCCTCTTGGCAAAAGGCCAATCGGGATGACATTTATTAATAAACTTTAAACAGGCTCTAAATTTCAATTTTATCACTTCAGCCTATTGGTGGGGCTTCTCAAGGGGATTGAGAGTGCTTGGGTAACAATTAGGTAACATTTTCACTTTAAAAGAACCTAAATCTAATTTAAGGATTGATTAGAATTCCTTTAGTTTTAACTGCTTTTTGTTAGTCTCCTGTTTCCAAAAAATTTTCAAAGAATTACACTGCAAGTATAATAAAAGTATTTTACACTTTGAGGTTAGTTCCATTTTAAAATTTTAGACACAACTGTAGCGATAATTATTTTTTCAGAAAATATTCATGGGATAATAAAAGGGGCTGAAAAGCTATTGTTTGTGCTTCAGCCCCTTGACAGAATTTATACTCAATAAAACCTTTTTGCTAAGCCGTTACTGGCGTTTTATTTTAACTAATAGTTCGATTTTTTTTTCTCATTGATTCTCCTTGAAGCTCTAAGCGGTGTGATTCGTGAACAATTCTATCAAGGATTGCATCTGCTACTGTTTGCTCGCCAATTATATCATACCATTTACTAACCGGGACTTGTGATGTGACAATTGTAGAACCCTTTCCGTGCCTATCTTCGATTATTTCCATAAGCATTGAGCGCCCTTGCGCATCCAAAGGCTGTAATCCAAAATCATCCAGAATTAAAAGATTTTGTCGTTCTATTTTTGCAATTTCCTTGATGTAGGAGCCATCTGCTTTGGCTATTTTAAGTTTAGCCATCAATTTATTAGTATTATGATAAAGAACCTTGTACCCTAAACTGCAAGCTTGGTGACCTATTGCGGAAGCAATGTAGCTTTTGCCTATTCCTGTGCTTCCAGTGATAAGTATATTTTCATGTTTATTAATAAAGGTGCATTCTCCAAAACGCATAATCTGATTCCGGTCTAAATTTCGGTCAGTATCAAAATGATACTCTTCTATTGAGGCCTTGTATCTGAACCGAGCGTTTTTTAACTGCCGTTCTATACCCCGGTTTCGTCTGTCGTCCCATTCCGATTCAATCAGGTTAGAAATCATTTCGTCAGGAGTATAGTTTTCTGTTTTTCCTGACTCAAGGCTTGTTTTAAAAGTCCTGAACATACCAAAGAGTTTCATCGTACGCATTTTTTCTAAAGTTGCTGTATTCATTTTTTTATTGCTTTTAGGGTTATTTACTTTTTACTTATAATAATCTTTGCCTCTAATATTGCCGTGCTCAGGCATTTTTAGCTGTTCGTCTTCATCCTCATTTTGTTTGTCTAATCCTTTTTCTAATATTTTTTGAATGGTTTTGTAATTATAAATGCCATAACCTAAAGCTCGTTGGCAGGCTTTTGTTAATCTCTCATTTCCTACTCTTTTTGCAAAACTCAATACGCCTAAACACAATTTATAAGCTTGTTCGGGATGTTGTTTTTGGTTTAGTATTTGCGAGATGTAAAGCCTAACGTCTTTGTGTATTTCATCTGCCCATGTCATGAAACGGTCAGGTGTCCACTCGCTGACAAAACGATGAGCGGGAGGAAGGTGTTCTTTATCTGTTGTATAATCATACTTGATTCTTAAACGTTTGTGTAAAGCGATACGCTCATAGTCAAAAAATATTTCAACATTGTATCGCGAGAACATTACCTTAACTTTTTTGCCAATAAATTTAAACGGCACACTGTAATAATGCCTGTCAGCATTTAATGAAACATGTCCATTTTTCATTACAGTAGCAAATAATTGTTTTTTAAATTCATAACGCAATGCCGGCAATGGCAATAAAGCAGTTTTCTCTATTTCTTCAAACTGTTGCCGCCGGGTATAATTTCTTCCAGTGAGAATAGTGTTATTATGCTCTTCTAAAGCTGCATGAATAGCTTTATTAAGTTCTTCCAAAGAATAAAAAATCAATTCTCTTATTTTAGCATAAATCCGGGTGTACATGATTTTAACTGCGCCTTCCACCAATGCCTTGTCTTTAGGCTTATATGCTCTTGCCGGTAAAATGGTTGTGTTGTAATGTTCCGCAAAATCTGCAAAAGTTTCATTTATGGTTGGTTCATATTTACTGCTTTTTGACACGGCAGACCTTAAATTATCTGGTACAATTGCGGCGGGAACGCCTCCATAATAATGCAAGGCATCTTCACATGCCGAAATAAAATCTTCCTTTTGCTGGCTCATTACCGCCTGCACGTAGGTAAGTTGACTTGCACCAAGAATCGCAACAAATACTTCTACTTGTATTGTATCACGGGTTTGTTCGTCAACAAGAGTTAATTTTTCCCCGGCAAAATCTATATATAATTTATCACCGGCTTTATGTTCCATCCGCATTGTGGGAGCAACACGTGACTTCCATTGTGAAAAATACCACTTGAATTGACTTTTACCAACACCATCAGGATATTTGCTTTTATA
>CAISYK010000524.1 GCA_903889605.1 uncultured Bacteroidota bacterium | reverse complement strand
GATGGTAGATGCCTACAATTCTCTAGCCTGGAAATTGTATTAGAATCTACTCCCATTTTTTTACCTAAGGCAGTTTGGGTCAGATCGTTTTTTTCACGGCATTCAATTTTTGACTTTAAAAATAAATCGTACACACCAATCATTTTCATTGCAATAATATTTTGTTTCATTTCAATTTCATTTTTTTGTTGCTCTAGTGTCCAATATGCAACCTCGAGAGATGTCGACTCATTGTCATCACATTCATTTTGTGTATTAATTAATTCAATAGGTGATTTATATATATCTGCAATATCATCATATTTGCTGATAAAACCTTTATTGTTCATCATTGCATACATCTTCTTTCCATCAATAATAAAACAGTTTTTGTATGGTACGCCTTTTATTCGTACTTGCTTCATTTCGACAACACCTTTATATTCATCCAACAGTGCTGTACAGAACTCATGCAGATTATATGGAGCGCGAGCTTTAAAATTTGATGGCTGTCTTGCTTTATGCCAGCAAGTATATTCATCATATAAAACACCTTTGATGAATGGATGTTCAAAAAAATCAGATTCTTCTTCCATACGAGATTTAAGGAATTGTGTCATAGTTGATATGGTATGCATAATCATATTTTGTTTTGTTTGCGTGATCGGCAGTGATTTTATAGACACTTGTTCATTGTATGTGGGGTCATAGTTATCAACGCAGTCAAAATAGAATGCCTCTTGTACTTGCACATTTTTTACATTATCGTCGAGTGTTGCATAATACTTTGATGTTTGCAATACATCACACGAGTCAACAATAATAAAACGTCTGTCATTGCCAGTATTATTTTCTGTTTCGAGTAATATTTGGACATGCCCGTCCTGCTCAATCAATATTTGCTGTGCATCAAAATTCTGTCCTGAAAAAACATTCTCAGGTGAATAAAAAACGGATATCCCTTTGTCTGTGCCTACCCAAATTTCTCCATCAGCATCTTCGGCGACACAATAAACGTATGAACTCGGCAGCCCTCCGTTTCCAACGGCAGTAGTAAATTTTTTGGTATTTGCTGCACTGGGAGCTTCACCTGTCCCACTGTAAATCATTAATCCTCCGCCGCGAGGCAATACAATCCATTTTTGATCGGTCTTATCAACAAGAATTTGTCCTAATTCAGGGGCATTACCAATAATAGAAGAAAAGTTTAAAGCCTGCCAGGTATCATCTGCTTTTTTAAAAGAAACTGAAAGCGGAACACCTGAGTTAGTGACCCATAAACTATTTGAAGCATCCTTTGCCAATCCAAATGCCCAAACTGGATTGTATCCAGGTAAAGAAAGCCCCTGTAAAGAACTATTACTTGTATTATAAAGTTTCACAGGCACCCCTTCATAAAATTCAATAACACCAGCTGATCCTGTTGTAGCATAAACTCTTTTTGAATTGCTGGGATCAACCAAAACATTATTAATATTGAATATAGTATCCAAATTTATAATTGAAGGATAATTGCCTTTTGTATTTTTCCAATTTGCTCCATTATTAAAATATATTCCATCCAAATAATATCCGTTTCCGCCGCCTCCTGGAGCTATTGCCAAATTATTATCTTCAATGCTCATCTCAGCAATATTCGCACTGGAAGGTCCATCAGGAAAACGAAAATCTGCCGAATTGCTGGGGTTTACAGAAACTAATCCATATTGACTATCAGCAACCCAAATAGTGCCTGCATTGTCTATTACAGCTTGTTTAGAGTTCACATAATCACTTGAATACGGAAAAGAATAAACTGCAAAAGTGTTCGAAATAGTTAAATAAATATCATATACTAAAATCGTATTATCAAAAACAACCAACAAGTGATTATTATAAGTTTTTAAAGAATTTACAGTGTGTCCATTACCACCAAAATAATTCCAAGAAACGTTATCAAAAACAAACATCGTATCTTTTTGACTTGAGCCGCTCATCAGAAATTTTGAATAATTTGTGTATATTTTACCATTAAATTCAGTAATAGTGTTATAAATACCAGCAGGCAATCCTTCCATTAATGACCAAGATGAGTAGTTCGCAAGATTAGGATTGTTTTGCTGCGCTTTGTATATTCCTAAATCAGTAGCGGCATAAAAATAATTACCATCCGAAGTAATATCCCGGACATTTATCGGACTGCCGTTAGGTCCTATTAAATAGGTATCGCTAACTTCCACTTTATTCATGTCAATAACAACAATACCAAAACCACAAGCCAAATAAGCGTATTGATTAATAAAATATATGTTATTAATGGATTTATTTCCAGGAATGTATTTACGCTTAATATCTGCGAGATTTACAATTTTACCATTATTATCAATAATATCAATATTAGAGTTTTTATAAGCGATGAGAACTTTGCTGCTGTATTTATTGTAATTAAGAACTGTTGCTTCTACATCAGATAATCCATCTACTTTTGATAGGCGCTCAAGCGAATTATCAGACTTGTTAAAAGTGAAAATTCCGCTTACTGCAGCACAATAAACTTTACCGCCGCCTTCCGACACAGAAAGTCCGCTTTTATATGATAAGTAGTCCTTCCATTGGCCAATACCAACATTTTGAGCATTAATAAATTGAGCAATTATTAGGGTAATAAAAAATAAAATGTTTCTTTTCATGCTCAGAATGATGTTGATTTGAGTTATTGAAACATAAAAGTACTTAATTTATTGCATTGAATAAAAAATGCCGATTATGATAATTTTAAAACATGCTAAATTAACATTTTAATACATCCGTTTTCAAATTTGCATATTTTCAAATCAGAACATTAATTTTACACTATCTTTGCAGCAAATAAATGACTTCGTAGCTCAACTGGATAGAGTGTCGGTTTCCGGAACCGAAGGTTGGAGGTTCGACCCCTCTCGAGGTCACATTATTAAACCGTAACAGCCTAAACTAAAGGCAATTACGGTTTTTTACTGCCTTTATTAGTCCATATATAGTCCAAATAGTACATAATTTTTTTATAAATACCGAATACGATAATGCCAAACAAATTTGATTATATTTCAATACATTTAGATTGGATATGGAAGGGTTACACATTCCATGTGGTTTATATCTACCCAATTACAATATCTTCTTAGTGGTAAAATATTCAAACCTTGGGCTTTTTTATTTCTATGATAATTTACGTATCCGAAAATTTATGGGTTTTGAATTGGATAACACGTAAAGTAATTCCTAGGAAGGATAGATAATATTTGTAAGGCAACATTCCAATCTATCGGACACTCACTAACTTTCAAGGAATAATAAATATCCACAAAAAAAATGCTAATGATAGGAAACACTAAAGATTGCAATTCAGAAATTTTTGAATTATTTGAATTT
>CAISYK010000523.1 GCA_903889605.1 uncultured Bacteroidota bacterium | reverse complement strand
TTGTTAAAAGATTTTCGAAGGCCATAATTAATTTCTTTGAAGATTAAATTTTAAAAAAACGAATTTACTGGTTACTGATAACGAATAAAAACACGAATTTACGAAACTATTGTTAAAAATCAGTAACCTCGTATTCGTCTTTATTCATAACCTATCCGCATACCAACAATAAGTATATCATCCACCTGCTCCAAATTTCCCTTCCATTTTTCAATAGTTTCGGTCAGTATTTGTTTTTGCTCTTCCATTGGTTTTTTATGTATGGAAATCAATAACTCATCTAATTGTTTGTATTTGAATTTTTTTCCTTTGGGGCCTCCAAACTGATCGGCATAACCATCGGTATAAAAATAAAGAATATCTCCGGGTTTTGTATCAATTGTAAAATGCGTAAAAGAAATACCCTTTTCACCTTTCCCGATAGGCATCTTATCAGCAGGTAAGCTTAAAATTGAATTATCCCTTACAATCACAGGAGCGTTGTTGGCTGCACTGTAGGTGATTTTTTCATTTTCAATACAAAGTAAAATACCGTCCATTCCATCCTGCCCGCCATCTTGGGAAACGCTTTCTATTAATCGTTGGCGAACATGATTTAAAATTTCATTGGGTTGTTTTATGTGTTTTTCTGTAATTGCTTCATTCAGGAAAGAGATATTCAGCAAACTCATAAATGCTCCCGGCACACCGTGTCCGGTTGAATCACAAATGGCTAGATAAAAAGCCCCCTCCAACTCCCCCGAAGGGGGAGGGTTTTCAACCGCAGTATCCATAGCCATGTGTGTTGGGTCTCCTCCCCTTTGGGGAGGCTGGGAGGGGCTGGCAGCCCAATAAAAATCACCGCTGACAATATCTTTTGGCTGAAATAAAACAAAATAGTCTTTTAAATTTTGCTGTAATGCGTCATCATTTGCAAGTAATGTTTGTTGAATACGTTTAGCATAATTAATCGAATCAACAATTTCCTTTTGTTTTTCCTCAATCAGTTCTTTTTTTTCTACAACTTCTGCTGTTCTTTCTTTTACAGTTTGTTCAAGCAATTCTTTTTCTTTTCTTAAAGCTGCGGTGCGCCACCTGAAAAACAAGCCCATGCCTGATAATACAATAAGCAGATAGCATATATACATCCACCAGGTACGATACCATGGCGGTAAAACTTTAAAAGCATATAATACAGGCTCGCTCCAGATGCCGTCGGGACTGCAGGCTTTCAGTTTAAAAGTATAAGAGCCTTCGTTAATATTACCAAAAACAGCTGTAGTTTTGTCTGTTATTATACTCCATTCATTGTCATAGCCTTCAAGAATATATTTATACCTGACCATTAATGGGCGGGCCGTTTCTATTGCTGAAAAATCAAACGTAATGCTGTTATTTTTAAATGGGAGGACAAGGTTTACGGGCAAAGGGTAAAAGCGGGTAATGCTGTCAAATTTTACATCTATGAATTTTTTGCGCATTTCTGAACGCTTCGATTCTTTTAAAGGATGGTTAAAAGCTATAACCTCTTCATTGATGGCGGCCATTGAATCGGCATTATTTATTTCATTGCTGCTTGAATTTTTAGATTTAAGATTGTACCAAATAATCTTTTCACCCTGGATTCTTACGGCTTGTATAAATACTGCAGGAGGTTCTGTGCTTTTGTGAATACCCTTGTAATCAAATCTAACAAGCTTATCGTTTGTCCCCGCCCACATTATTCCTTTTTTATCTATAAATAAACCACCGGTATTTAAATCTTTTATCGGATAGCCAGTACTGTTGTTAAAGTTTTCAAATACAATCTCACCTTTGGATAAAGAGTTCATTTTCAGTCCTGACAAACCTTGGTTTGTGCCGAACCAGTTTATATTGTTAATTGTGTCTTCAGCAATTGCATAAACAATGTCATTTGCCATGCCGTCGGAAGAGTTATATTCCGTGAATGGATTTGTACCCGTACTGACTTTAATAGATGGGCTGTAACTGCAAACACCGCCGCCCGCAGTTCCAAACCAAAGTGTTCCTGATTTATCTTCCATAATACTTAAAACTGTATTATACGGAAGCCCTTGTGCCTTTGAATAATTAGTAAATGAGGTATTTCCTGTTTTGTCCGGACAAGAATATTTACTTACACCATTTCCGTTGGTTCCAAACCAAATATTTCCATTTTTATCTTCACGAATACATTTGATCGTATTATCTGACAAGCCTTGTGATACAGTGTAATTTGTAAATGATTCAACAAATTTCCCATTGATTTTTTTTAAATCTTTTTGACTTTCTGCGGATATTTCCCCTCCTTTATTAAGTGCCTCAACCCTATTTCCATCGTATTTACTTACACCTCCGCCATACGTTCCGAACCAAATATTTCCAGCTTTATCTTCGGCCATGCATAGTATAGTGTTATGAGCCAGTCCTTGGGAAGTAGTGTAATTAGTAAATGATTTACCATCATATTTGGTAACTCCAAAACCTGTTCCGAACCATATATTTCCCATTTTATCTTTTATAATGCATCTTGCGAAAGTGGTTATAGGCTCGATATGATAGTTTGTAAATTTTTTTCTATCGTATTTGCTTATCCCATTGCTGGTGGCAAACCATAAATTTTTTTCATTATCTTCAGCAGTGCTCCAAACCTTACTATATACGAGCCCCTGGTCCAGCGTGAAACTTGTAATAGATTTACCATTATATTTATTAAGCCCGAAGGCATTTCCAATCCAAAGACTTCCTGATTTATCTTCAGTGATACATGAAACAGTGTTATTTGAAAGTCCCTGAGCAGTTCTGAAATTTGTAAATGAAGCAGAGCCTACCTCACTTTTTAAACAAGGGTTGAATCTGCTAACACCTATTTCTGTTCCAAACCATATAAATCCGTTTTTATCTTCAATTATACATGTAACATTATCAAATGAAAGTCCTTGGGTCTGGTTAACAACTGTAAATTGTTTCTCTGATGAACCAACTTTTATATTTGGATTAAATTTACATGCCCCGCCTCCAGCAGTTCCGAACCACATATTGCCATTTTTGTCTTCTATAATGCTGGTAATTATATTGTTAGGCAATCCTTCATTGGTGGTATAGTTAGTAAATAAATCCCCGGCCGGATTCCCATAAAGATTGGTTAACCTTGGATTTGGGAAGCATTTACTTATTCCTTTATCGGTGCCGAACCAAATGTTCCCTTTACTATCTCCAAAACTAACCCTTACATTACTGCTGATTAATCCTTCGGCACGGGTAAAATTCGTAAATGATTTCAGATTCTTCCCTTTTTCTGCATCCGGATTGTATATACTAATACCTAAGGGGGTTGAAAACCATAAATTTCCATTTTTATCCTCCGTGATGCTCATAACCCGGTTATTTACAAGCCCTTGTTTTGTGCCGTAATTAACAAAAGATTTTCCATCATATTTACTGACGCCTCCCCCATAAGTCCCGAACCATATATTTCCATTTTTATCTTC
>CAISYK010000522.1 GCA_903889605.1 uncultured Bacteroidota bacterium | reverse complement strand
AATTTTTTTCATTAATTTAATATTTATAAATTCACAAAATGAAACAAATGTTGTTTATTTCAGTCTTTATAATTTACTCATTCGCCATATATTCACAACCTGTTTCCAAGGCTGGTATTGAGGAATCTAATTCTTCAATAGAGAAAGGCAATATAAAAGCTGATAATGGTGATTGGAAAGGCGCTGTGAATGATTATACAAATGCAGTTGGATATAACCCTAAAAATGCTTCAGCCTATTTTCACAACGGTCTTGCAAAACAAAATTTAAAAGATTACCGAGCTGCAATAGTAGATTTTTCAAAGGCTATATATTTTAATAATTCAGATGCATCATCATACTATGGAAGAGGAATTTGTTATTTCTCAATAGGTTTTAAGGAAAAATGCTGTTTTGATTTGAGTAAGGCAAGTGAATTGGGTAATAATGATGCTAATCAGGCAATACAAAATTATTGTAATTAGCGTTTGTCATTTAAGTGAAAAAATTAACCTCTGATTACGCTGATTTTATATTATGATTATGGAAATCATCGGATAAATATTTTCATAGATTTTTATACCGCCAGACATTTTATAAGACACTAATCATTGCTCACTAAATTTATATGTAAAGCCGATTATTCAGAAGAGTATCGGCTTTTTTTATTAATCTTGCATTTTAAATTCAAATCAATAAAAATGAAGAAATTATACATTTCACTATTTGCCATTTGCTTTTCATTGTTAGTTCGAGCACAAACCGCTTCATTTAGTATCACTTATGATGGCTTTACACCGCAGGCACAGGCTGCATTCCAATATTCTGCCGGAGTATGGACTAACATTGTTGAATCAGCTGTTCCCATAAAAGTTCTTGTACATTTTCAAATGCTGATGCCGGGTATGCTGGGCATTACTTTTCCGAATGGAAGAAAAAACTTTTCAGGTGCTCCAATGGCTGATACATGGTATTCTACTTCGCTTGCAAACTCTATAGCAGGGGTGGAGCTAAACCCCGGCGAAGTTGATATTGAGATGTACCTCAATAGTAATACAGCCTGGTATTTTGATTCAACAGGAACAGTGCCGGCCGGTCAATATGATTTAGCAACCGTCGCAATACATGAATTGTGTCATGGGCTTGGATTTCTTAGTTTGGCAAAAAAGACAGGAACAATAGGATCTTTCGGAATGCTTACTGCTTCTGACTTTGCTCCGTTGACAACTTCTTATCCCTGGCCTAATTTAGATACATTACCTTCGGTTTTCGATCACTTTCTTGTCACTAATCTAAATGCAGAGTTAGACACTTTTCCAAATCCCTCAGCTTCTCTGGGCACAAAGTTTACGAGCAATAATATATATTTTAACGGCGCTAATGCGATGGCAGCAAACAATGGAATAAAACCAAGAATTTCCGCAGTCTCTGCTTTTGCTCTTGGTTCAAGCATTACGCATCTTAACGAATCAAGCTATCCCGCAGGAAATATTAATGAGATGATGACTCCCAATGGAAATCCTGCTTATGCGCTGCATAACCCCGGACCAATTTGTAAAGGTATATTAAAAGATATTGGCTGGAATATGAATCCTGCCAAGGTCGAGGAAATTCCTTACATGGGTTATGCAATTAATGTGTATCCAAATCCATCACATGATTATATTTACTTTTCAATTTCTATCCCAAAAGAAAAAATACAAAGTATTGAACTGAAAAATATACTTGGTGAAAAAGTTGGTGCCATGGAAAATAATTCTGCTTATGATGTTTCTAAATTATCAAAAGGGATTTATTTTATAACCATTACTGCCAGTGATTTTCAAGCTGTGCAAAAAGTAGTTTTGGATTAGAAATAAGTTTGATGCTCTAAAAAGCCTGTAAGTGCCAATATACAAAGAATAAACAATTCCATATAATTAGAAATAATCGCCCTGTTTTTATTCTGCACTGTCATCTCATTTCATAATTTCCATTAAAATGTAAATATTCTGTGTCTTTTTTGGATTTCCGCATTATTAAGTTACATTCGTTTCAAATTAAATATATTTTATGCGTAAACATATTGTCATAGCTATTACCTTTTATATTTTCAGCGTCAACGCGTTTTCGCAAAAAATGAATATTGGCGGAAATGTACAGGATACAATTTCACATTCTCCTTTGTCATCGGCTGTTGTAATGGCTGTCAGACTTAAAGATTCAGTTCTTATTGCCCATACTCGTTCAGATGCAAGAGGTTTTTTCGAATTAAAAAATATGCCTATTGATACCGTTCAGGTCATTATTTCTCATCCTAATTTTGGCGACCAATCATTTTATGTTTTTGGAAGTACTGCAAATTTTGCCTTTGATTTCGGCAAAATTATTCTTCCTCCAAAAAGTCATACTTTGAATGAAATTGTAATTTATGCTTACAAAGATCCTGTATATTACAAAGGTGATACCTTAATATATACAGCCGATTCATTTAAAGTGAAACCGAATGCCACAGTTGAAGATTTGCTCAAAAAACTTCCTGGAATTAAAGTTGATGCTCAAGGCAAAATAACTTCTCAAGGTAAAAAGGTTGATCAAGTGCTGGTTGATGGGGATGAATTTTTCGGTACTGATCCGACAATGGCAACTCAAAACCTGAGTGCAAAGGCTGTTGAATCGGTTCAGGTATATGAAAAAAAGAAAGATAACGCATCCGATGATGGTGAAGAAATGATGCAGGTAATGAATTTGAAACTCAAAGACGATGCAAAAAAAGGTTATTTCGGAAAAGTATCCGGAGCAAGTGATTTTCAGAAATTTTATGAAGGAGAGATGTTAGCCAATAAATTTAAAAATAAACAAAAAATATCAGTTTTTGCATTAGGAAGCAATACCCCGCGATCAAGTTTTGGCTGGAGCGATATGTACAAATATGGTTTGGAAAATGAAGGAGTATTTGAATACATTGATGATGATGGTGTTTGGAATCAGGAAGGGGCAGGACAAAATACCGGCATTCCTCAAACACTTAAATCCGGTATTTATTATACAGATAAAATTTCTCCAAAAACAAAACTGAATTTTAATTACACCTATAATAACAACAAACTAACAGCAAAATCAGAAACGGCATCACAATATTTTTTAACCGACACCAGCTACGGAACAAATATTAGAGGCAAGTCCAACCAGCTAAATGAATCGCATACCATAAATTTTGGTATTGTTCAAACATTAGACTCTTTAACCGAATTGACGATTACGCCAAGATTAAAATTTAATTCCTCAACTGCAGATCGTAATGAAATAACTGATTTTATCAGCGGTGCTGGTATTTCAGAACATAGAACAGATATCACCAATAAAAATAAAGCTAATGGATATGATTTTAACACAAATGCAAATATTACCAGGAAATTTAAAAAAGAGGACCGGCTGTTTAAAGTCAATTATTTTATTGTCTTTAATAATAATTCATCGGATGGATCTTTAATTTCCAACAATGTATATTTCAATAACACAAACACAGCTAACGATTCAATTAATCAGAAAAAAATAAATTCAGCCAAAAGTGAATCACACATTGCAGCTATTACTTATACAGAGCCGATTACAAAAAAAATCAAACTGGAGTTAGCTTATGATTTTAATTACAACAAAGGTACGCAGGATAAAAAGGCACTAAATTTAGCTAATGGCGAATACACTTTACAAGATTCTTTATTCAGCAATAATTTTGAAAACAAACGAATGACAAACCTTTTGGGTGCAACATTTATTTATGAAATAAAAAAACAACGTTTGACAATTGGGTCAAGATTTAGAAATGTTTCTCTCGTGAGCAATAATTTAATTAGTAACCAAACTATTGAACAAAGGGTTAATAATATATTGCCGTTTGTTAGATATATGTATGAGTTTAGTGACAATGACCGTTTTAACTTCCGTTACTCAACTAGTTCCATCCAGCCAAGTATCGACCAGCTTCAGCCAATTCAGGACAATACAAATCCGAATCAGATAAAAAAAGGAAATCCCAATTTATTACCTACGTTTAAAAATAATTTTGGGATCAACTATAATACTTGGAAGGCGGTTTCCGGCCGATACTATGGAGTCAGTGCTTCTTACACAACTACAAAAAAGGCATTTACCAATGCTGTTCAGTATGATAGTCTGGGACGGACAAGCACAGAACCAGTAAATACAAATGATAATTACAGCGGAAACGGCGATTTTTATGGAGGGTTTCCTTTATTCTCTAAAAAACTTGAATTAGATCCAAACATTAGTTATAGTTCAAATAGTTATTCCAGTTTTATTAATAATCAAAAAAATATTACAAAAACAAACAATATAAATTCAGGCCTAAATATTATTATCAAATTAGATACGCTTGATTTTAGTATAAGCTATAATCTTACCTATACTTCCCCTAAATCAACATTAATGGCGGCAAACAATAAACCTTACACTTCTCAAACAATAATTGCTGGTGGGGTTTTAAAATTGCCGCTTAAATTTTCAATTGGAACATACGCTACTTACAATATCAATAGTCAGCGGGCGGCAGGATATAATATCAACTATTTTCTTTGGAACGCATCACTTACCAAAATATTCTTAAAAAATGAAAATTTTATTGTTTCAGTTGAGGCTACGGATATTTTAAATCAAAATATCAGCACTAAAAGAACAATTCAGGATAATGTTATTATTGATAACAAAACTAATATTATTTCAAGATTTATTTTATTAAGAGCGGTATATAAGTTTAACAGCAACAAAACAAAAGATGAAGACGATTGGTAAAATATGTTTACTGCTGGTTATTTTATTCTGCAGTTTGAATGATTCTATTGCTCAGATTATGAGTGGTAAAATTGTTTATGAACGAAAAACAAACCTGTACAAAAAGTTTAAAGATGACGATGTAAGCGATTGGATAAAGCAGGAAGATAAAAATAAAACAGATTTTTTTGAGCTTTATTTTAATGACAGCATTTCTGTTTTTCAGCCCCAGGAAAGCGAATTGAGCGAAAAAATGAGTTGGGCAACAAGCAAAAATGTTGTGTATCAGAATTTTAATAAAAATTATCGTTTAACTATTAGAAAAATTTGGGGCGAGCCATTATATACAGAAGATACTTTAAGATCCCGTAAATGGAAAATAACCGAAAGTAAAAGGAATATAAGCGGGTATAACTGCCGGAAAGCAATATGGCAGGCAAATGACAGTACCCGAATTTATGCCTGGTACTGCGATGAAATTATTCCTAATGTAGGACCTGAAAGTTTTTATGGTTTACCTGGAGCCATATTGGGCATTGCCACAGAAGACGGCGGAGTTATATATTTTGCAAAGAGTATTGAAATCAGCAAACCCGATTTTGTCAATTTAATACCTAAAAAAGGGAAAAATAAAATTTATTCTTCAGCCGAATTAAAAGCAAAACTTGTAAAAGATTTTGGTAAAAATAAATGGGGCAAAGCAATGATTAATAATGTTTTTGGAGTATGGTAAGAAACAGGTATGATATTTATTAACAGTATCAGCGTCATAAGCCTTCGGAATTTATTTAATACACGATCCTAAGTTATTTATCAAAAATAAATGCTGTATTATAAAATGTCTTTTTCCGCCATGATATTTCCTTAAGGATATTGATAATAGTAATACCTCAGGCTTAAGTCCTAAATTTGAAAAACTTTTTATCTTACGCCATCAGCATATAAATGGATTAAAAATTTAATCTTTTGTATCTTTTTCGGATTACCGCATTATTAAGCTACATTCGTTTCAAAATAAATATATTTTATGCGTAAACACATTGTTTCAGCGATTAGCTTTTTTATTATCTGTTCCAATTCATTTTCTCAAAAGATGAACATTGGAGGAAATGTGCAGGATACTATTGCCGGTTCTCCGTTGTATTCCGCTGTTGTTATGGCTGTCAGGCTTAAAGATTCCGTTCTTATTGCACATACAAGGTCTGATGCAAAAGGTTTTTTCGCTTTAAAGAATATGCCTATTGATACAGTTCAAGTAATTATTTCTCATCCAAATTTCAGCGACAAATCATTTTATGTTTTTGGAAGTCAGGCAAATTATGCATTTGATTTCGGCAAAATTATTCTTCCTCCAAAAAGTCATAGCTTGAATGAAATTGTAATTTATGCATACAAAGATCCCGTTTATTACAAAGGTGATACCTTGATATATACAGCAGATTCGTTTAAAGTAAAACCGAATGCAACAGTTGAAGATTTACTGAAGAAACTTCCGGGTATTAGAGTAGATGCTCAAGGCAAAATAACTTCTCAAGGTAAAGCGGTAGATCAGGTATTGGTAGATGGGGATGAATTTTTTGGTGCTGATCCTACTATGGCAACTCAAAACCTTAATGCAAAGGCTGTTGAATCAGTTCAGGTATATGAAAAAAAGAAAGAGACTGTGGCAGATGATGGTGTAGAAACTATGCAGGTGATGAATCTGAAACTCAAAGAAGAAGCAAAGAAAGGTTATTTCGGAAAAGTTTCAGGAGCAAGCGATTTTCAGAATTTCTTTGAAAGTGAATTGTTAGCAAATAAATTTAAGAATAAGCAGAAAATATCCATTTTTGCTTTAGGCAGTAATACGCCGAATTCAAGTATAGGCTGGGGGGATATGTATAAATATGGTTTAAATAATGAAATGAATATACAAACAGATGATAATGGAGACTGGTGGTATCCTGGGCCAAGCAAAAACACTGGTATTCCGCAATCAATTAAATCGGGTATTTATTATTCTGATAAAATTTCTGCAAAAACAAAACTGACATTCAATTACACATACAATAAGAATCAGTTAACAGCAAAAACCGAAACTGCATCGCAGTATTATTTATCCGACACCAGTTATAGTACTGATAACAAAAGTAAATCCAACCAGTTAAATGAATCCCACAGTATAAATTTTGGTATTGAACAAACATTAGATTCATTAACTGAATTGGTTTTGACGCCTAAATTAGTTTTAAATTCCTCAACAACAGATCGTAATGAAAGTACTGGTTTTGTTAGTAGTGCAAATGACCTTACCCGCAGAACAGATATCAGCAGCCTAAATAAAGCTAATGGTTTTGATTTGAACACTACTGCAAAAATTACCAGAAAATTTAAAAAACGCGACCGCTTATTAGTGACATCGTACAATTATGTTTTAAATAATAATGAATCTGACGGCACTTTAATTTCCAACGATATTTATTTTAATAATTCATTGATTGCAAATGATTCCATAAATCAGAAGAAAATTAACACAGCAAAAAGCGAATCACATAATGCTAATATCACTTATACAGAGCCTATTTCAAAAAAAATTAAACTGGAGTTTGCTTATGATTTTAATTACAGCATAGGTTTACAAAATAAAAAGGCACTAAATTTAGCAAACGGCGAATATGCTTTACAAGATTCTTTATTCAGCAATAATTTTGAAAATATACGAATGACTAACCGTTTTGTGCCGAAATTTATTTATGAAATAAAAAAACAACGTTTGGTCTTAGGATCAAGGCTTAGACGGGTTTCCATAATCAGCAATAATTTAATTACTCAGCAAACTGTTAAACAAAATGTTAATAACATACTGCCGTTTTTAAAATATTTATATAAGTTCAGTGACAATACAAGGCTGAGTTTCAATTACACTACAAGTTCCAGTCAGCCCAGTATAGACCAGCTTCAGCCTATTCAGGATAATACCAATCCAAATCAGATAAAAAAAGGAAATCCAAATCTTTTACCTTCTTTTAAGCATAGTTTTGAAACATCATATAGTACATATAAGGCAATTTCCGGCAAATACTATGGGGCACGTGCAACTTACATTAATACAAATAACGCCTTTGCTAATGCTGTTGAATATGACAATATAGGCCGTTCAATTACAGAGGCTGTAAATGTTAACGGCAATAATAGCGGCAGTTTTGGATTATGGGGCGGCTTTCCTTTTTTTTCTAAAAAACTCGAGCTTGAACCAAGAGAGAATTTAAATTATAATAGTTATTCAAGTTTTATTAATAATCAAAAAAATATTACTAAAACTATGAATTCAAGTTCCGCTTTAGATGTTAAAATAAAATTTGATACACTTGAATTCAGTATAGGATATAATTATACCTATAATTCGCCTTCATCAACAATAAATGCAGCAAACAATAAACCATATAATTCTCAAAAAATTAATGCATCCCTGCTGTTAAAATTGCCGTTTAAGTTTTTATTGGAAACAAATGCTGAGTATAACATTAACAGCAAGCGTGCACAAGGATATAATATCAATTATTTTCTTTTGAATGCGTCTTTAAGTAAGACATTCTTAAAAAATGAAAATTTAATTGTTTCATTTGCGGCTGCGGATATTTTAAATCAGAATATTAGCACTGAAAGAATTATTCAGGACAATGTTATTACTGATAACAAAACAAATATAATCTCCAGGTATATTTTATTAAAAGCAGTATTTAAATTTAACAGCAGTAAAACAAAAAATGAAGATGATTATTAAAACAGGTTTACTTCTGAGCATTTTATTTTGTTGTTTGAGCGATTCTATTGCTCAGATTATGAATGGTAAAATTGTTTATGAACGAAAAACAAATCTTTATAAAAAGTTTAAAGATGATGATGTCAGCGATTGGATTAAGCAGGAAGATAAAAATAAAACAGATTTTTTTGAACTTTATTTTAATGACAGCATTTCTGTTTTTCAGCCTCAGGAAAGCGAATTGAGTGAAAAAATGAGTTGGGCTACAAGCAAAAATGTTGTTTATCAGAATTTAAATAAAAATTACCGTTTAACAATTAAGAAAATTTGGGGCGAGCCATTATATGTAGAAGATACTTTAAGGTCCCGTAAATGGAAAATTACCGAAAGCAAAAGGAATATCAGCGGCTATAACTGCCGGAAAGCAATATGGCAGGCAAATGACAGTACCCGGATTTATGCATGGTACTGCGATGAAATTATTCCCAATGTAGGACCTGAAAGTTTTTATGGTTTGCCGGGGGCTATTTTGGGCATTGCCACTGAAGACGGCGGAGTTATATATTTTGCCAAGAGTATTGAAATCAGTAAACCAGATTTTGTCACTTTAATTCCTAAAAAAGGGAAAAATAAAATTTATTCTTCAGCCGAATTAAGAGCCAAACTTGTAAAAGATTTTGGTAAAAATAAATGGGGAAAAGCAATGATTAATAATGTTTTTGGAGTATGGTAAAAATACTGTCGTTTGCCGTTAGGCATTACATTTTAGTGGATCTGCAGTGTGAATATTAGGTATAAGTTTTAGTAAAAGGCAGATATTGGGAGCTGGTTGTTTATCTTTAAAATAGAAATTTTGCAGTAATAATTTAAATCAATTCCATTTGCATCTTTGTTAAACTGCGGTAAAGGCCATTTTCGTTCATCATAAGCTCTTCATGTGATCCCATTTCCCTAACCATTCCTTTATCAATTACAATAATTTTATCTGCATTGCGGATTGTAGATAACCGATGAGCAATCACAAATGAAGTCCGGCCAACCATTAGTTTATCCAAAGCTTCCTGTACCACCCGTTCCGATTCAGAATCCAGCGAACTGGTAGCTTCGTCCAAAATTAATATACTGGGGTCTTTCAATACCGCACGAGCAATTGCAATGCGCTGTCGTTGTCCGCCGGAAAGTTTAATGCCGCGTTCACCTACAAGAGTCTCAAATTTTTCAGGAAAGCTGTTAATAAAATCTAATGCGTTTGCTTTTCGTGCAGCTTCAATAATTTCAGAAATGCCGGCGCCTGGTTTTCCGTATGCAATATTTTCTTTAATAGTACCTCCGAAAAGCAAAACATCCTGCGGAACAATGGCCATATTGTTTCGTAACTCAGTAAGCGGAAAACTTTTTGTGTCCTTTCCGTCGATTAGTATTCTGCCGCTTTCCGGGTCATAAAAACGCAGCAAAAGCCCTGCCAATGTTGATTTGCCGGAACCGCTCGGCCCTATAATGGCAATTGTTTCACCTTTGCGTACAGTAAAGGAAATATTCTGCAGGACTTTTATTTCTTTTCTGGAAGGGTAAGTGAATGAAATGTCTTCAAAAATTACATTTCCTTCAATACGATTAATAAGTTCTTCCTTTGAAGTAATATCGAGCGGTTCAGCAGCTTCATCCAAAATTTCAAATACACGTTCAATGGCACCAACGGCCTTTTGTATCTGGGCGTATAATTCAGCTATACCTCCAAAAGAAGCACCGACAAAAGCAGAGTAAATTATAAATGAAATTAAATCGCCTATCAATAACTGGTTACGTGATGCCAGATTTACTCCGTACCAAATAACAGCCACAATAGACCCGAACAAACAAAATATTATAAACGAAGCAAAGGCTCCTCGGTATTTACCGCCGTGTATAGCTTTCTGAACTATTTCTTCAGTACTTTTTTTGTATCTCTGGTTCTCGAAAAATTCATTTGCAAAAGCCTTTACATTAGTAATCCCTTGTAACGTTTCTTCAATAATTGTATTGGATTCAGCAATCTTTTCCTGCACTTCCCTCGAAATTCTTCTTATAAAACGTCCGAAAATAACGGCTGCAATTGCTACTACAGGTACAATCGAAAGCATAAGAAGCGTAAGCTTCGGAGAAATTACCAACAGCAAAGAAATGCCGCCGATGATAAGAATAAGCTGCCTTAAAAACTCAGCAATTGTAGTAGTGAGAGTATCCTGAATTTGAGATATGTCAGCCGACATACGGCTGTTTAAATCACCGACGCGTTTTTGGGCAAAAAATGACATTGGTAATGTTATCATGTGGGAATATACCGCCTGCCGAAGTGATGCTAAAGTGTTTTCGGTATAATTTACAAAAAGATAGACCCGGCAATAGGAAAAAACTGATTGAGCTGTCAGAACAATTATTAAATATATTCCTATTCCATTAATTTTACTGAAATCATGCAGCTCTACCGTTTTTACTAATCCTCCAAGCATTAAAGGAAATAATAATGCTGTTCCGCCTGTTAAAATCAGGAAAAACATACCTAAATATAATTTCCATTTATGCGGTCCGATATATTGAAATAAACGAAAGGTCTTTTTTAATGAGGTTTTATCAAGCTTTGCTTTTGGTAAATTGTCCGTTTCTCTTATTTTTCGAGCCATCTATTGCGATTTTAATGCAAAGGTACAAACGGTTAAGAATAAACGTATAAAAAAAAAGAATTTACGAAACAGAGTTTGACGCTTCATAAATTTTTTTTTAATAATACCTTCAATGAAATTGTTCATTTGTAAGGTTATTGCTCAATTATTGAGTAATAATACCGCGTTTTTTAGCTTGTGTTTCTATTCGTAATTTTGCATATGTTTTGCCGGTAATTAATATTTTACTACTTTCGGCCTCTGTTAAATAAATTAAAGATAAAAAAATAGAGAAATAGAGAAATAGAAAAAATTAAGAATTT
>CAISYK010000521.1 GCA_903889605.1 uncultured Bacteroidota bacterium | reverse complement strand
CTACAGCAATATTATTGAAGTAGAGAAATGGTGGGTGCCGGGAGGGTGTTGTAACCATATACTCTTTCTTCTACAAAAATTTTGTTGAAGGAAATGCATATACAATTTGATTGCTGTATATCTTTCCATACAACAAAAAAATATCCTTTCCAAAACAAAATCTTAACAATGTTAATTAAATTGCAAACAAAAACTGTCATTGTGGTTTTAATATGTATTACTTTTACAGTCAATAATCAGGAGTAATTATTTAACAACTTAAAAACCTTACAAAAATAAAGTCTTAAAAAACAATTAAGTCAACAAAATTTATACATATAATACAATCCCTGCCTAAACACCAAGCAATCTCTGCTTAAGGATTAAGAAATTAGTCCTGAAAAACATCAAACATATCAAGTTTCTACTTGTATAGCAGGAATAGTTTCCTCTACAACAAACAGAAGCACTATAAGCCAAATACATAGTCTTGCAGTGGAATATATTTCCTACTACATTTTATAAATCTGTATTTATATACAATTTTATAATCTGGTAATCTCACTCAAAGCTTATATATTATAGTAAAACAAGGGTTTTCCAACAAAACCAGGGTGTTCAGGATGCCTTAATGGTACAAGGTATCCAACAGTAAATGACACCCAGTATTAACATAAAAAAATTAGTCATGAAAAATAAATATACGACCATAACCTATGCTTCTGATTATTTCATTGATAAGGAGACAGGCATTAAATTACCCTTTATTAAGAATAAAAAGGTGGTAATAACATCAGTTAGAAGGTTTAATAATTGTTTACATAAAACAGCATCATTACCTTCATCTGCAAGGAATCTGCTGGATTATATTATCCAAAAAATGAGTAGGGAAAATGAGATTGAAAACTCTTTTCTATTTAGACAAGATTACCTTGAAATGATGAGTTCCAACTGTGGGATTAAATATGCAGTTGATACTGTAAACAAAGGCTTTCAAGTATTAAAGCAAAATAATATACTTATTTCCTTTGATAAAAAAAGAGGGGTATACATTGTTAATCCAATGTTTTTCTTCTGTGGTACTGATTATAACAGAAAAAAGTTACTTCAAAAAATGCTTAATGCAACACCTGATGGTAAGTATAAGGACACTAACCTGAAAAGTGCAATGGGGCTTTAACCTGGACAGTTGAATGTATTGGGCAGGACCTCCTTCATTCATATTTTGAGTGCTGTAAATTAAGAGCCGGCAGGATTAGTTTCCTGCTGGTTTTATATAAATAAAGTAGGTATTTCCTACAACAATGACAATATCTTATTATAATATTATAGATGGGGTGCCGGATCATTATCCAGTATATACTCACATGCATTTCCTACTACAATTACAAGACCTGAATTGTATATCCATATAATAAAGATGACTGTTCCGGCTCTTACCCAGAATTATCAGTCATCTTATTGTCTTACATCATTAATGAGTAGCAGACATTTTTATTCATCTCATCAATGAGTTCAAGATCAAAGTTTTCAAGGTAAATACCTGTAACCCTTAACCCCATTGAGTGTCCAAGAGCCTCACTTATAAGGTCTTTGGAATACCCCAACTGTTTTGCAATATTAGCTGTGCTGTACCTAAAACAGTATCCAGTCAACTTTTCCTTACACCCAATCATTTTACCAATTTTGTCAAGGTGTTTGTTATATACCTTGTTTGCTTGTCTGATATCTAGTGGCAAGTTCACTTTGTCTTCTAATTGTTCAGGAGTTATTTTACCAATGATAGTATGCTCACTCTTTCCTCTGAAATAATTTATTATTTCAAGTGCTTCTGGTAATAGTTTAATTGAATACTGTCTTTTGGTCTTTGCTCTGGTATAAATTAGTCTTCCATGCTGAATTTGATTCTCTTTCATGAGTATCATGTCTTTGAAGTTAATACCAATCAGCATAAACATGAGTTTTCCCATTAACCATGAATCATAGTAACGGGAAGATTTATCTATTACAGTTGTGAAGAATTTGTGTAACTCATCTTTATTCAAGACTCTTGGCCGGGTTGGTGTTTTCCTGATTTTATAAGTCCTGAATGGATAATGCTCATAGGTTGCTTCTTTAGCATGTATGGCTTTGTTATAGACAGCTCTCAGGGTACGGTAATAAAATCCAATACTGTTAATACTCACTCCCCGGCTTATGAGTTCTGCCTCAACCTCTTTTAAAAAGGTATGATCAATTACTTCAAATGGTACTTGTAAGTTTCTCACTTTTCCAATTGCAACCAGAGTTTCCATATAAGTTCTTGCTCCTCCATTTCTATCAGCCTTCTGTAGATGCTCAATTTCCTGATTCCAAAAACTTTCAACTGTTGTCATAGGTTTTGGAACTGCTTGTATGTAGTCTTTCAGAATTTGTGCAGTTATCAGATGTGGACAGGTTTTCTCAAACTCAAAAATCTTACTAAGGTATTTGGCCCTTAATTCTTTTATCTTACTAAAAAGTACATTATAAGTAGGTTCTGATTTTCTCAGACTTTCAGTTTTACTATTCCAATGGACTTCAAGGATGGAATACTCAATGGGAATATCCCTGTTCTGACCATTCACAGAGATTCTAAATACAAGTGGATAAGTGTTGTTTTTCTTTAGTCTTCTGGTATCAAGACTTAATTTTAAGGTTGCCATTGGCTACATAGTGTTGTAGCTTTCACCTGAAATAATTTGCATGTAATTTGCATGTAGAGCCTATATTTTCCTCCAAAATCCTAAAATCTTGGTCAGGATCATAAAAAGCAAAAAACCTTACAGGGTTTAATCTGTAAGGTTTCTCTTGCTCCTTCTGCTGGACTTGAACCAGCGACCCTCTGATTAACAGTCAGATGCTCTAACCAACTGAGCTAAGAAGGAATTTTTTCCATAAATTGGAGTGCAATATTACTTGGATTAATCCAAATATGCAATATATTTGTGCAAAAAATAATAAATATATTTATATGAGTCTATTAGTAATAGGTACAGTGGCATTTGATGCTATCGAAACACCTTTCGGAAAAACCGATAAAATACTAGGCGGAGCAGCTACTTACATCTCTTTGGCAGCTTCTTATTTCACAAAAAGTATCAATTTGGTATCGGTGGTTGGCGATGACTTTCCTGACTCAAACATTAAAATGCTTGAGAGACATCAGGTAAATACTGATGGTTTGCAGGTGATGAAAGGTCAAAAAACATTTTTTTGGGCCGGCAAATATCATAATGATATGAATTCCCGCGATACTATCGCAACAGAATTGAATGTGCTGGAGAATTTTAACCCTATAGTGCCGGAAGCATACCAGGATTGTGAATTTTTAATGCTTGGCAACTTAGTACCAAAAGTTCAGCAGCAGGTTATAGGCCAGCTAAAAACACGTCCTATATTAATTGTACTTGATACAATGAATTTTTGGATGGACATTGCTATGCCTGATTTGAAAGAAACACTTACAATGGTTGATGTATTAACTATTAACGATGAAGAAGCCCGCCAGCTTTCAGGAGAATACTCCTTGGTGAAAGCCGCAAAAAAGATACTGAAAATGGGGCCTAAGTTTTTAATCATTAAAAAAGGGGAGCATGGCGCTTTATTGTTCAATAACGACCAGGTATTTTTCGCTCCAGCATTACCTTTAGAAGAAGTATTTGACCCAACT